>NZ_JBFTXJ020000009.1 GCF_041379945.2 Aneurinibacillus sp. REN35
CTTCTAGCTTCGCGGGGTCGATATTATATGTCTTCGGATCAATATCGGCAAATACCGGTGTGGCACCTACTTGTGAGATGACTTCCGCTGATGCGAAAAACGTAAACGGAGAAGTGATAACTTCGTCCCCCGGTCCGATGCCGAGCGCATCAAGCGTCAGAAGCAGCGCGTCGGTTCCATTGGCGACACCAATCGCATGCTTCGTACCACAGTATTCCGCTACGGCCGCTTCAAAGTTTTTCACATACGGTCCCATAATGTAGTTGCCGCTTTCAAGCACATTATCAATTGCTTGCTTAATTTCCGGCTTGATGTCTTGATATTGAGCGGTTAAATCCAGCAAAGATACTTTTCTCATTGTTTTTTCCATGTTTCCCATGCTCCTCTCACTAGTGCGTACTAACTGCTTCCTTGTTGTCGTCCCATGTAACGGGCGCGTGTCTCTCTGCCGCTTCGTATACGGTTAGGACAAGCTGCAATGCATTGCGGCCATCCTGTCCAGTAACGAGCGGTTCTCTATCTTCGCGAATGGCCTGGGCCATATCGGCGATGATATGTTGGTGTCCTGGCGTACCGAATGGGTCCTGCTCTATCTGATTGATGAGCTGTGCCGTCTCTTCCTCCGACATGCCTTCAAAAATCAGGTGCTTTATCCAATTCGCTGTACGACCGGAGATAACGGCTGTGCCTCTTTCCCCAAAAATACTCAGTGACTCTTCATAGTTTTTCGGGTAGATCGTTGCTGCCGCTTCGATGATGCCAAGTGTACCGTCTTTGAACTTGAGTACAGCAACCGATACATCTTCAGCTTCAATATTGCGCAGGCGCGTAGCATTATAAGCCTGCACTTCCTCCACCGGCCCGGTCAGCCAGTACATCAAGTCCAGGTTATGAATGGCCTGATTCATCAGCACACCGCCGTCCATCTCTTTCGTTCCGCGCCAAGGCGCCTGGTCATAATACGCCTGATCTCGATTCCAGCGCACTGTCGCGTTGACGTGGCTGAGTTTACCGAAATGCCCTGCATCTTTGAGCTTTTTAAGCTCCATTACAGCCGGGCGGAAGCGATTGGGATGCACGACCGATAGCTTGACGCCATTCTCTTCACACGCTGTAATGATACGGTCCGCATCCTCAAGTGTCAGCGCAATCGGCTTTTCCACAATGATATGTTTCTTGGCTGCGGCAGCCTGTACCGCCAACGGCGCATGCAGTCCACTTGGCGTGCAGATGCTTACCACATCAAGCTTGTCTTCTTGCTCCAGCATGTCATCGAGTGATAAATACCCGCGCACACCGTGCTGTTCTGTATACTCGTTCAACCGTGTAGGATTGGTGTCGCAGACTGCGATAAGCTCGGCATTCGGAATATTCCGAATCGCTTCGATGTGCTTATTTGCGATATGCCCGCACCCAACAATAGCAAATGAAATGGTAGACATAGAGCCACTTCCTTCGTCAATAATCTGAATGATTGTAAAGTAATAGGATTGCTTATATAATTAAGTAATACTCTGTATAAATAAGATATAATGGGTGATTTTTTGCCTAAAAAATCCCTAAGAATTTCTTTCGTTTTTTCTTTTTCTCAAACGAGCGCGGAACCGGCGCTGCAATATCCTGACCGGAGACGAGCCGCCGCGCATTCTCTTGAAAAAATCGCGTGTACTCCGGCCCTATCTCCTCATCGATCCAATCATACGCCGCCTGAAGAGCAAACCCTCGGCGCGTAACATTATGTGCATCAGAGGCAATAAAATGTATCAAATCATGTTCAATGAATCTGCGGGAAATCGTGCGGTATTTCGCGCTGAACTCTCCCGCGACGCTTGCCGCCGTCAACTGGGCGAGCGCCCCTTTCTCTACCATGCGGTATAGAATAGACGGGCGTTCCCTTATGTCATGATTGCGCTCCGGGTGTGCAATGATCGGGACGTAGCCTTCGACCTGCAAATCGAACAGAAGCTGCTGTGCATAGGCAGGTACATGATCATACGGGAACTCAAGCAGCACATAGCATTCTGTCTCATTCAATGTCAGAAGCGTCCGTTCTGCCGCCCGAAAATCCGCCACAATATCCCCGTACAGATGCAATTCCATCCCCGGCAATATCGTTAAGTCAATCCCTCGCTCTGTAAGCAGGTGATTCGCTTCTTCTACCCGCTGAAGAATAACGGAAGCGGGATTCTCATATTGGCTATCTTTGTGGTGTGGTGTCGCGATCACATGCGTGATGCCGTTGTGTACCGCATCACGCGCCAGCGCAATCGTATCCTCCGGGCTTTTGGCTCCGTCATCAAGCCCCCACAAAATATGATTATGAATGTCTACATTCATCTCCCGCTCCCCCTTCCTTCGCAGCCTGACATACTCCTATTGCTGGTAGTAATAATAATAGTCTTCGTTCTTCTTTGCCTTCTTGTTGTTGAGCACAATGCCAAGCAGACGGGCATGCGCATTCTCCAACTGCTGCTTCGCTTTCTTCGCCATATCACGGTTCGTCTTACCTGAGTTAACCACCAGGATGCAGCCGTCCACCATCCTTGCCAGGATAGTGGAATCCGCTACAGCCAGCGTAGGCGGCGTATCCAGAATAATGAAATCAAAATGAGTCTGCAGTTCTTCTAAGGCTGCCCGCATCTTCTTCGATCCCAGAAGCTCCGATGGATTCGGGGGAATCGGCCCGGCCGTCATGACGAACAAATTCTCAATGCCCGTCTGCTGTACCGTATTCTCCAATGCGGTCTGTCCGGCGAGAAAGCTTGTCAAGCCGCGACGGTTTGACACATAAAAGGTCTGATGTCCGGTAGGCTTCCGCAGGTCTGCATCAATATACAGCGTACGCTTGCCCGCCTGTGCGGTTACTACCGCTAGATTTGCCGATGTCGTCGACTTCCCTTCTTCCGGAGCAGTACTTGTCACAAGAATGGTTTTGATTTCCTGGTCCACACCTGCGAATTGTATATTCGTACGCAGGGTTCGGTACGCTTCTGATACTGGGGATTTCGGGTCCCAGTGTGCTATTAGCTTTTCATACCGCTTGTTTAATACGCCAATTGTACTCATGATCTCTCACCTGCCGCCGCCACTTGGGCTGTTTTTTCTGCCGCCTTGTGGACGCCTGCCTTCTCATCGGCTTCAATTACAGCAATCGAGCCAATAACCGGAAGACCGAGATGCTTTTCGATGTCCTCTTCCGTCTTCAACGAATTGTCCAAGTATTCAAGCAGGAACGCCAGCGCTACAGAGAAGATAAGACCAACAATGAATGCAACGGCCAAATTCACAAGAGGCTTCGGCTGTACAGGACCGCCGATCGCATTCGCTTTCGCCGTTGTCAGGATCTGTACGTTATCGACTTTCATAATGTTTTTGATCTCTTGTTGAAATGTTTCCGAGACCGTATTGACGACTTTGGCTGCCCGCTGCGGATCTGGATCCTTCGCTTCGATGGAGATGACCTGCGAATCCTTGACGGCTGACACATTAATCTGTCTTGTCAACGCTGCACTTTGATCTGGCTCTCCCATCTTCTGTGCTACCTTATCCATTACACGCGGACTTTTCATGACGACACTATATGTCTCAATTAATTGTAGGTTAGATTCAATATCATTACGGGAAATCGATCCTGCCTTCTCCCCCACTTGGGATTTGTTCACCAATAACTCAGCTTTTGCCTGATAAACAGGGGTCATAAACAGATACGTAATCCCTGCGCTCGCCGCGACAAAGAATAGCGTGACGAGAACAATCATCCAGAATCGCTTACGAAGAGTAGTAACAACTTCTTGTACATTCATTGTTTCTTCTTGTTGTGGCATCCTCCAATTCCTCTCTTAAGTTTTCTGTTGATGTCCTTCACGTACAACACTATATACCAAGGCAATGGAATGAAAAATGATACAAAGATTGTATTTTGTCTTACTGTTGTTGGTCATTTCATACCAACCTATCTTTTTTAATTTTCTATTTATCATTTACAATTTAATTGATTTACTAACGTTCCATTGTTTTTCTATGATCAATTTGTTAAAAATGTATGAAAAGCGTTTTTATGCATTTTCATGCAAAATGCATGTCTAGACTGATATAACAGGCAATTCAACACTTTCGACAACAAATGACAGAAAATACAGAAATATAATTCCTACTTTTTTCCTTGACACCTATTTTTTTATGTAATTTATCCCATTAAAATCCAGGCATAAACAGCCAAAAAAATTTGCGATTTTCTGTGTTTTTTTGGCTGTTTTTGCTTTTATTGTCGATTCTCAACAAAAAAAGAGAGGCGGTATACGCCTCTCTTTTGCCTGGTCCGGGGTAAAAAGCAGGAGATAAGCAGCGAAAAAACTTATACTATCTCCACCCGTTTGACCTTTTCGGTGTTATTTTTACTTGTGTGCTTGAAGAAATGCATCCATGCGATCAATGGCAATTTCCAAGTTTTCTAGCGATGTTGCATACGAGCAGCGGATATGCTTGGCTCCGCCTTCACCAAAGACATGACCTGGTACAACGGCCACTTTCTGTTCGAGAATTAGATTCTCGGCGAATTCCTCCGCTGTCATCCCCGTAGACTCAATAGACGGAAACGCATAGAAAGCACCCTGCGGTTGATGACAGGACAGACCAATCTGCTCAAACGACTTCACAATATAATTCCGCCGCTGACGGTAGCTCTCTACCATGCGGTCTTTCGCTTCCATGCCATGACGCAGCGATTCGAGTGCTGCTACCTGCCCCATAATTGGCGCACACAGCATTGTATATTGATGAATTTTGACCATTGCTTGGATAATATCCTCCGGTCCTGCCGCATATCCAACCCGCCATCCGGTCATTGCGAAGGCTTTAGAGAATCCTGAAAGCAGGATGGTCCGGTCTTTCATACCTGGAAGAGAGGCAAAGCTTGTATGGTTTGTATCATACGTTAACTCCGCATAGATCTCGTCAGAAATTACGATCAGATCATGTTTCTCTACTACACCAGCAAGCGCAGCAAGCTCTTCTCTCGTCATAATCGATCCGGTCGGATTGTTTGGAAAGCAGAAGATAATCGCTTTTGTTCGGTCTGTAATTTTTGCCTCGATATCTTCCGGCTTTAATTTGAACTGCTGCTCGATTGATGTTTGGATCGCAACAGGAACTCCGCCTGCCAAACGAACGGACGGATCGTATGATACATAGCACGGCTCGACCACCAGCACCTCATCACCTGGATCGAGGATTGCGCGCAGTGCGAGATCAATTCCTTCACTGGCTCCAACAGTAACTACTGTTTCGTTATCCGGATTGTAGTGCACATCGAAAGACGATGCTAAATACTGACAAATCGCTTCACGCAGTTCATACATGCCGCTGTTAGACGTATAAGCAGTATATCCCCTCTCAAGTGAAGTGATGGCTGCTTCGCGCGTGCTCCATGGTGTAACGAAGTCCGGCTCCCCTACTCCAAGTGAGACGACACCTTCCATTGAAGATGCCAATTCGAAAAAGCGGCGGATACCGGATGGTGGAATCGATTGAATCGTACGGGACAGACGACTGTTAGCAACGTGAGACATACTCATGGCGTAACAACCATCCTTTTGTCATCTTCCGGCTGTTCTAGAATTACACCGTCATGTTTATATTTTTTTAGAATAAAATGTGTCGTTGTCGAAAGAACGGAATCAAGCGCAGACAGCTTCTCAGATACGAACTGTGCTACCTGACGCATCGTCTTGCCTTCGATGACGACAGACAGATCATAGGCACCAGACATTAAATACACGGATTGTACTTCGGGAAAACGATAGATACGTTCTGCCACGTCATCGAATCCGACTTCACGCTTTGGCGTTACTTTGACATCGATCATAGCCGTAACAAGATCGTCCTCATCAACCTTCTGCCAATTTACGATGGCAGGATACTTGATGATCACCTTCTCTTGCTCTAATTTTGCAACCGTTTCTTTAACCTCTTCTACGCTGGTATCTAGCATCGTCGCAATTGTATCCAAAGAGCGACGGCTGTTTTCTTCTAGAATATGCAGCAGCTCCCGCTGTTTATCTCTCTCCACTTTTATCCATCCTCTCTATTTTCTTTCTACTATGACATTTATATCAATTTTCAGTATATTGCTCATAAAAAAAGGTGTTCATTTACCCGAACACAAGGTTATACATATGCTTCCATGTATTCATATCAAACACGTCAAGAGCTGAACCGTTTCCTACAATGCTGTATCCTGCAATCAGTCCAGCAAGCAGAGCTATAAAAAGCAGAAACGGAACCAGCATAATCTTAAGCAACAGCGGCATTCCGCCTCTTCGCTTTGCTCTCTTTTTTACAGCCGCGTTCTTTTCTTTACCTTCCTGTGCCACCGCACCTGAAGCGGTAGCCCGTTGGGATGTTTTACTCTGTTCCGACATTCTATCAACCTCTAAAAATTCGATTGGTGATGTCCGACATCTGATCATTATACGAAAGAGCACGCGCATTGAATTGAAGGGCGCGCTGCGCTTCGATCAATGTCGTCATTTCTTTACGCAGATCGACATTGGACATCTCAAGTCCTCCTTGATGTACAGCGATACCCTGCGGGATCTGTGCACGCCCCGGATTGCTTAGCTGGGTATATTCCTGAGGAACCTGATAATAATTTTCCCCGACTTGCGACAGCATATTCGGATTCTGGACGCTATATACGCCAATACGTGCACCAAGCTGCTCGCTTCCGTTCAACCGATACAGGATTTGTCCGTCCGCCTTAACCGTGAAGTTAGTGGCTCCAGCCGGAATCGTAACCGGTTGCGGGTTGTCTCCGTTATTCATAACAAAATCGCCTGTCTCAGTAACCAGTTGCAGGGCGCCGTTCATCGGCATGAGCTTGAAATTACCATTTCTTGTGAACAATGATGCCTGTTCGCCGTTCGCCTGCATGCGCTGAATACGAAAAAATGCCTGCTCGCCTTGCAAATAAAGGTCGGTTGGCACATCTGTATTCTTCACTGCGCCCTGATTAAAATCCGTCTGCAGTATCGCTTCCTTCGCTCCAAAACCAGGCCGTGTACCTAATGGAGTAAGCCGGTTCGGTTCCTTTGAAGCATACGGCTGGTTATCGAGGTGACGAACCAGAAGGGAAGCAAACGCTGTATCTTGATTCTTGTATCCTACCGTATCAGAATTGGCGATATTGTTAGCAATCGTATCTACACGCAGCTGCATCGCGCGCATACCGGCGGCGGAGTTAATCATAGAATGGTTCATTGCTTACACCTTCCCGTTACAATTTCCCGACTTCATTTAACTTCTGAAGTGTCATATCATATGCCTGCAGTACGCGCTGATTGGACTCGTAGCTGCGCAGTACCGTCATTAGGTTAATCATCGTCTGTCCGCTATCTACATTAGAACGCTCAATATACCCTTGCCTTATCGATACAGGCGTATCGTTTTGTGGGTTATATAATGCCGGAGCTCCCTGCCCAGTATAGCGGAACGTCGTATCGGCTTCCTTCATAAGCGTGCCAGCCGGATTATCGATACGATGCAGTCCGAGCTGTATAGGAGGTGCGGTCGGATTGCCCGGCGCAATCAACTGTCCAGAAGGTGTCACCTGCAAATTCTGTTTATTCAACGGCGCATTGCCAAGAAGCGCCCGTAAATTAATGGGCTGTCCATTAGCAGCCAGCACGGGATAGCCTTCTAGCGTGGTCAACTGTCCCTGCGCGTTCATTGTCCAGTTACCGCTACGCGTATAGTACGTCCCTTCTTCTCCGGGCTTTTGAATGGCGAAGAACATGCGAGGCTGCACCTGTTCTCCATTCGCTTCCACCATCGGCAGACCTTCATCAACCAGTGCCACGTCAAGCACTTTACCGGTTTCAAGCACATCTCCCTGGAGGAAGTTCGGCACCAGCTCCTGATTGTACACTCCATGGGAGAGGCGTCCAATCATCTGCTTAGGTCCAGGAAATGCAGGCAATCCAGCCACTCCGGCTTCATTGTCGCGAATCCTCTCTAACAGTAGCTCAGGAAACGTACGGAAAGTGGAATGATCGGCTTTATAGCCTGGCGTATTCACGTTCGCCAGATTGTTCGTCAATGCGTCCTGCCGCGCCTGATTGGCAATCATACCAGAGGCAGCAGCATCTAATCCACGCAGCATTTTCTTCACCTTGCTTTCTTAACGTACACATGACCGGCAAAAAATTGGAATCAAAGCTTCTCTCTATTATAGCAACATGATACCAGAAAAAGTAGAGGATAGGATACCTAAGAGAACATCTTTTTCCGTAATTTACGTTGCGCAATTTGTGGGGACTTGTCCAAATTCTCAAGCATAATGCCTGTTCCCATTGCTACGCAGGCCATCGGATTCTCTGCCACAAGCACCGGAACTTTTAACTCGTTGGCAAGCAGATGATCCAATCCGTGCAGCAAAGCTCCGCCGCCCGTAAGCATAATTCCGTGATCAATAATGTCAGCAGACAGCTCAGGCGGCGTACGCTCCAGCACGGACTTTGAAGCAAGAACGATTGCCTGTGCTACCTCCTGCAGTGCTGCGCATACTTCTTCCGAGGTAATCGTAACCGTCTGCGGCAATCCAGTGACCATGTCGCGGCCGCGAATATCGATCTCGTCCTTACGTGATCCATGAAAAACGGTACCGATCTGAACCTTAATATCTTCAGCGGTGCGCTCGCCGATTAGAAGCTTGTACTTGTCTTTAATATACTTCATAATCGCAACATCACACTTGTCCCCGGCCATCTTAATAGAAGAGGCGGTGACGATGTCTCCCATAGAAAGCACGGCTACATCGGTTGTTCCACCGCCCATATCGACCACCATATTGCCGTACGGTTGAAAAATATCCATTCCGGCCCCTACAGCAGCCACTTTAGGTTCTTCTTCCAGGAACACTTCTCGCGCTCCGCATCGCTGTGCCGCTTCCCGAATCGCTTTCTGTTCAACGGACGTAATGTTAGTTGGAGTACAAATCAAGATGCGCGGCCGCGCCATGAACCCTTTTACACCTATTTTCTTCACAAAATGATTCAGCATTGCTTCTGTAATGTCAAAATCCGCAATTACCCCGTCCCGAAGCGGACGAATGGCGACAATATTCCCCGGTGTGCGGCCGACCATACGGCGCGCTTCTTCTCCTACAGCCAACACTCGCTTCGTCATGCTATCAATCGCTACGACCGATGGTTCATCAAGCACAACGCCGCTTCCCTTGACATAGATAACGACGTTGGCCGTTCCCAAATCAATTCCAATATCTTTGCCCAACATGTGAGAGCCTCCCTGTAACTGGTATATCATCAGAATATTGTACTATGCATATTGTCCTGTAACAAGGAGAATTTTACCTATGCAAGCTCTTCCGCTTCCTCCTTCCGATAAGATTTGCTCTTTCTTTTGTACTTAATTTTTGTCGCTTCTCCTCCCCGCAGATGACGGACCGATTTGTGATATTCCAGAATTTCTTTGACTTCGTTCGCCAGCTCGGGATTAATCTCAGGCAGTCGTTCCGTCAAATCCTTGTGCACCGTACTTTTCGACACGCCAAACTCTTTGGCAATCTTGCGAACGGTATTACGGGTTTCCACAATGTAGTGGCCGATTTTCATCGTCCGCTCCTTGATGTAATCGTGCACGCCTCTCGCCTCCTAAGCTAATTGGTCAGTGGTCTGATACATATATATTGGGGCAAGGGCTCATATATGCGAAAAAAGGCTGATAGCATGTACTATTCAGCCTTTTTTCTGCATTTTCTCTTATTTTCGTTTTATTTTGCCTGGGCTGCATTCTCCGCCTGCGGCAAATACTTCTCAGGCTCGACTGCTTCCCCGTTTTTGTGTACCTCAAAATGTAAGTGAATACCAAGATCTTTTTCGAAGACATTGCGGCCGGCCATGCCGAGCACTGCACCACGATCCACGTTGTCACCAACATTCACTTTCGTATCCTCAAGGCTCGCATACACGGTGGAGATTCCATCCTTGTGCTCAATTTCTACCTGATAGCCAAGCATCGGATCGCGCTCTGCCTTAACTACCTTCCCTGCTGCTGAAGCTGTGACTTCAAATGTTTTTTTGTCTTTGGCTGCAATAGCGATACCGGTATTCGGCCAGTAGGAGTTGTCATATTGGACAAGCGCCGCTTCCTGATCCTTCTTATCAGACATATCATCGAAGAAGCCCATTACTTTCTTAGTTGTATCTTGCTTGGCTGGCCATGCCAGCTTATCGTCAGATGCTTGTACCGGAACGGCAGGCTGTTCATTGCCGCCTTGAGCAACTTTCATCGGCTCAGAACTCTGCTGCGGTGCAGCTTGCGGTTTCGCTGGGGTAGTTGAAAAATCCTTGCTGCTCTGATACCACATTACACCCGCGAGAATGATAGCTGCTGCGCCTAGATACATTGCGGGAAAAATCCAAGTCTTACCTAATACACGTCTCCATCCACCGGCCTTCACTTTTTGGACAGGTGAGGAGGATTTAGTTGATTTTTTTTGTTCATCCATTGTTTTATCACCTCAGCAATCAGTGTTGACAGGAAGTGAGCCGGATAAACATAGGAGAATAGTTTTTTGTATAAAAAGTTTATACATAGGGTACAGAAAGAAAAAAAGGGCATACGTCGGCGCGTACCCCTTTCTTTTTTTACTTGAACCACTTCTCTCCGCTTTCGATGGTAATGCCTTTATAGAAATACGCCACAATTTCTTGTGCTGTCTTTCCTTCTTTGGCCATGCCGTTCGCTCCCCACTGACTCATGCCCACTCCATGCCCATATCCAAGCGTACGAATCACAACCTTGCCTTTTTCTACACTCATCGAAAAATGGGAAGAATTCAAACCCAGCTTGGTACGGACTTCCCGTCCAGTAAAGGTTTTATCTCCGATTTTGATTTCTTTCACCCGCTGGCCTACGGTACGTGACAGCACCTTCTGCCATGTGCCGTCTCCTGCGGCAGCCGGTTGTGCAATTTTTGTTTTAAGCCGTTTCTCCAGTTGGTCTACCGTCATCGTGATACTCTCTTGATAGCGCGGTGAAACAGTATCCCACGGTACTTTTACGCTGCGCAAATACGGAATTTTATTTTCCCAGTATTCCTCTGAATTCTCAGTATATCCGTTGCTCGTAGAGAAGAACGTGGCATTGATCGGCTCCTGCTGATAGGTGAGAACTTGTCCGATCGTTTCATCCACCGCCTGCTGGATTCGCGCCTTCTTCCATGTATAGGAACTTCCCCATGCTTCCTTGCGCTGTCGGTCGTCCATATATACTTGGTGCTTGACTGTATCTGTAACATGGGCGCCTTTAGGCACATCAGTAACGTCTTTTTTCAAAAGGCGCAAAGCCAAATACGTTCGCGCAGCGAGCGCTTGCGCTTTCAGCGCTTCTATCTCAAACTCAGCAGGCATCTCTCCCGATACGACTCCTGCCACGTAATCCTCTAAGGGTACCGAGTCGATTTTTCCTGTCTCGACCCGAAACACACGCACCGAGAAATCAATAACATTCCCACTGATCTTTGGCATAGAAACAGGGGGTACGGCCGTCGTAACCACCTGCTGCTGTGGCGGCATTCCGGTTGATTCCGGATAGATCAGTACGAGCACAGACGGAACCACAAGTAAAACTGCAATCATAGCGGCAATCGTATAAAAGATCGGTTTCATACCCAACTCCTCTCAGCTACCTGTTGGACAACTTACTTTATCAATCTATGCTAGGTGAGGGAAGAGTATGCGCACGCACAAAAAAACCTCCCTCGGAGCAACGCTCCCGGGAGGTTTTTTAAAAGACATACATAAATAATATAAATACGAAAAAACACGTTAGGCAAGTGATGCTTTGGAAGAAGAAGCCGTTACAGCCATTTCATCATTTGCCTCATCTTTAACAAGCTGTACAACCGGTGTATTATGACGTTCAATGTCAGCACCCAAACCACGCAGCTTGCTGACGATATCAACATAGCCACGGTCCACATGGTGCAGCTCAGTTACTTCCGTCTCACCGTCCGCAATCAAGCCCGCCAAAATGAGTGCTGCACCTGCACGCAAATCGGTAGCTTTTACTTTAGCCCCAGTCAAACGAGATTGACCGCTAATGATTGAAGTACGTCCCTCAATCTTAATATTAGCACCCATCCGTTTGAATTCATCAACATGCATAAAACGGTTTTCGAATACCGTCTCCGTAATCATGCTGCTGCCTGTTGCTGAAAGCATGACAGCCATGAACTGCGCCTGCATGTCTGTTGGAAAACCTGGATGCGGCAGTGTCTTGACATCCACACATTTAAGTTCAGGACTGCAATATACACGTGCACCGTTTTCCATCTCTTCGATCGTTACACCCATCTCCCGCAGCTTCGCTACAACCGGCTTCAAGTGGTCCGTAATGGCATTCTCGATAAATACATCACCACGCGTAATGGCTGCAGCTACCATGAAAGTTCCCGCTTCAATCCGATCTGGAATTACGCTATGTACGGCCCCAGTCATGCGTTCTACCCCTTCAATGCGAATGGTGTCCGTTCCGGCTCCGCGCACACGCGCTCCCATGGCATTTAAGTAGTTCGCCAAATCAACGATTTCCGGCTCCTGAGCAACATTCTCGATCGTGGTCGTACCTTCAGCAAGCACGGCCGCCATCATAATGTTCTCTGTTGCACCTACACTTGGAATGTCGAGATAAATTTTTGTACCCTTTAATCTTCCCTCTACACTGGCATAAATATAGCCTTGACCGATCTCGACTTTGGCACCCATAGCTTCAAAGCCTTTCAAGTGCTGATCGATGCCTCGCGAACCAATCGCACATCCGCCCGGCAGTGGAATTCGTGCCGCTCCTTTACGTGCCAGAAGTGAGCCCATTACAAGGAAAGAAGCCCGCATTTTGCGAACCCATTCATAAGGCGCCTCTACCTTGGATAAGGCGCTTGCATCCACGGTCAGTGTTTCAGCTTTGCTATCGTATTGTATATTTACATTTAATGCGCGAATCACTTCGCTAATTGTATACACATCATCTAAACCAGGCACTTCATGAATGGTACTCGTGCCTTCTTCTGCCAGAATGGATGCTGCAATAATGGGAAGTACGGCATTTTTTGCGCCGTGTACCCGTACCTTTCCGGATAGACGTCGTCCACCGCGGATAATAATCTTGTCCACGTTACATTTCCCCCCGCGTCCTGCTAGTATTCCGCTGTAATAATTGGTAGTCCTGCTGTTATTACTGTTCCCTGCATATACGTATCGTAATGCGCGGCAACTTGCAAGTTCATGGATCGATGGTTTGTTGCAATAACTGTGTGAAATAGGGGCGAATAAGCTGAATAGCTAAGGACCGTTTCTTCTTCCAGACTTTCAACCATTTTTCCTCCGAGAGAAGCCAATAATTGGTTGGCTTTCTTCTTTTGCAAGTCATTTTCCAGTTTACCATTATAAATTCCTCTAACACAAGAGATAATTTGCGGTAGTTCGGAACTATTTCCAGAAATCCGTGCGTAATTCACAGTTATGCCTTTCATTAACGCCACCTGCTCTTCTTTACCCCGGAACGTGACACCTAAACCACCGGCAATTTCGTCCGTATGTTCAACTGGACGTAGATGTACATAAATTTCCTGTTCGATGCCTGTACGATCTTTCGTTTCCCCACGATAGATATGAATTCCGTTCCGCACTTGTTCTTTCCAGACAGTAATGTTAGCGGCCCTGGCAATGGTTTGCAAAAAAAGCTCTGCTTGCTGCTGATCATGAAAACGAATTGTATCCCACTTTACACGCACCTGTACTTCCTGTACATGGGCCTCTATGCCCTTTACGGCTGCAAGCAGCGTATATGCATCAGCAAATGAATTGTCCAACGCTTCCTTTTGGCTTAATGATGACTGGGTCGTTCCTGCTATTACAGGGTACCCTACAAACAGAATCAGGCCCATTACTGTAAGCAATAGCGCATGCTTCCATGTTTCCTTTATTTTCATTTATATCCCTCTCCCGTTTCTCTCATTTTACTATTCATTCTGTGCGAAAAACGGGAGCCCTATACTGTCATATCCTTAGAAAAATTGTCGCAGCATCTGCGTCCAGCCAAAATAGTCGCTAAAGAATGAAGCGATGCCGTGACCGATAACAATAGATAGAAAAATTTGTAATAACTTAGCCTGCGCTCCCTTCGGATTGACTGTAAAAAGATCAAAGCGGAACGCCTGCAGCGCCCAAAAACTCAATCCAATAAACACAAGCGAAAGTAGAATATTAATCATTCCCGCTACCGCCATTATCGTATTCCTCCTTATTCTCAACAAAAAAATGTTCCCCGCTCATTGTATCACAATCAGCATTGGGGAACATTTTTGAAAGGTAATTCTCTATCCTTACTGTCCGCCTGCCTGGAACATTTGCTGCAGCGGGAAATTGCTGTGAATGTACTGCATAACCGGGTCCGGCATAATTCCAACCGCTACCGTACCAACCAGTGCAATAAGTACCACCAGCATAATCGGGAACGGAACCTTGAGCCGCGTCTCGGTTTTACCTGGCCGCATGTACATCTGGCGAACGATGCCAAAATAGTAGTAATAAGAAACTACGCTCGTTGCCAACATAATACCTGCTAACCAGTAGCTGCTGTGCACAATTGTACTTAAGAAAATGTAAAATTTCCCAAAGAAACCTGCACTGATCGGAATACCGGCCAGCGATAACAGGAAGAACGTCATAGCAATGGCCAGCCACGGAGCACGATGATACAGACCTGCAAACGATTGAATATCTTCTGTATTCTGATCACGATTGACAATCATAATAATCGCAAAGGCGCCCATATTCGCCAGCAGATAAGCGACAAGATAGAAAATCGTCTGCTCGAACATCAATACCGTAAGCGTTGCGAACGGTACAAGCAAATATCCAGCCTGCGCGATACCTGAGTAGGCCATCATCCGCTTTACGTTCACCTGGCGCAGGGCGAGCGTGTTCCCGATAATCATGGAGGCGGCTGCGACAATAGCAATGTACAGCGATAGCGTATCTACAAGCACCGAACTTTGTTGTCCAGATGCCATATCCAGATTCACTAGATTTCCAAAAACAATCAGGAAGATTCGCAGAAGTATCGCAAACCCTGCCGCTTTTGAGACAACAGATAGAAAAGCGGTAATCGGTGTCGGTGCGCCCTGATACACATCTGGCGCCCACATATGATAGGGAACCGCCGAAATCTTAAACGCAAGACCAACGATCAATAAGAAGAATGACAGATAGACTAAGAAATCAAATCCGCCCTGAAATACATCAGACAGCCGCTCTGCAATCACATACAGATTGGTTGAACCTGTCATTCCATAAATGAAGGACATACCATATAACGTAATCGCGGAAGCAATTCCTCCAGAAATCACATATTTGAATGCCGATTCATTTGATTGAATATGTTTCTTCCTTGTCCCAACCAGAATATAAGAAGAAATGGAGAGAAGCTCCAGTCCAACGAATAGGGTAATCAGATCAGAAGAAGAAGCCATAAACATCGCGCCAAGCAGCGCACTAAGAATTAAATAATAATATTCGCCTGAGTACTTAACATTGCGCTCCTCATCCACGTAGCTAAGCGAGATCAGGAATACAAGCGCCACACCGCTGAGGAAAATCAGCTTAAACGCGTTGGCAAAGCCATCTAAGCGATACATATCATGTAAAATGGAAACAACATCTTGACCGGTGTTCTTTACTACAAAATATCCCGCAACAATAATTCCCAAAAGACCGATCCAGGCAAGAATACGCCGATCCGACTTTTCTTTCATTATTAAATCGAGCAGCGAGAGGAGTGTAGCGACACCTAGTATGGTAAATTCAGGGGCCATCACCGACCAATCGTATTGCGCCAGGTTTCCCCATTTATTAACACCATTCATCGGCTTTTACCCTCCTATCCTCGGCACGATATTTTGCAGCGTCGTCTGGAGCGGCTCACTCAATACGGCTGGATATACGCCGATTAAGATAACCAGGCTCAGCAGAACAACCATAGGCACGACCTCGATGGCCTGCGCATCGGAGAGCGATTCATGCTTCTGCTGAATCGGACCGAACGTAGTTCCAAGTGTCGCACGCAGCAAATATACAGCCGTTAGAATAATACCGAGTGCACCGATGGCAGCAATGATTGGTTTTGCGCCGAACAGGCCGACGAATGCAAGGAACTCACTAATAAACCCTGACATCCCCGGAAGGCCGGCAGACGCCATCATCGCTGTCAGAAAAATACCGCTGATAACCGGCATAGACTTCGCAAGTCCACCCAGTTCACGAATGTTGCTCGTGCCGGTACGTTCATGAATAAGTGATACGATATAGAACATCAGCGCGGCAATCAAACCATGTGATACCATCTGGAATATCGCCCCTTGGAACCCTTCGGCATTCATCGCCGCCAGACCCAATAGTACAATTCCCATATGGCTGACACTAGAGTAGGCCAGCATCTGCTTTAATTCATCCTGTGCTAATGCCAGTACAGCACCATACAGAATATTAATCACCCCAAGCACTGCAATCAGCGTCGAGAGTTCATTCATCCACTCCGGAAAAAATCCCGCGTTCATGCGAATGAGTGCATATCCCCCGATTTTAATTAATACGCCTGAAGAAATCATAATCACAGCCGGGTGACCTTCTTGATACGCTTTAAGCATCCACGTATGGAACGGAACGATTGGGATTTTGATCGCAAAAGCCAGAAGCAGCGCGATGAATAATCCAAAGCGAAGTGTATCCGGAATAAAGCCAGGCATACCCGACACATTGCGCGGCGACATCGGGTCCGTCAGCAGCTGACGAATCTCTTCAATATTCAGCGTACCCATGATAATAAACAAAGCGACGAACACAATCAGCATAATCGCTGATCCCACACCGTTATAGAGTAAGAACTTCATGGAAGCCTTCTCGCGATCTTTATATCCCCAGATCCCCATCAAGAAGAACATCGGAATGATCGTAAACTCAAAGAAAATAAAGAATTGGAACAGATTCGCTGATGTAAACACGCCCAGCATGCCCATCTCGACGATAAGAAATAGGATATAAAACTCTTTCCAACGCTTGTTGATAGTCAACCCTGCAACGGAAGCCATCGTAGCGATTACAGTAGTCAACACGAGCAGAGGCATCGATAGCCCATCCACTCCGACTTCGAATTTAATCGGAACCGCTTGCTGACCTACCGGAATGTTAATCCAATTCCACTGCTGTACAAGCTGTAAGCCTTCTGCCGCTGAATTAAAATTAACATACAGCATGATGGCTAGGACAAGCGGAACTAGTGTTGCAAGAATACCGAGAGCTTTCACTGTACCAGGCAGGCTTCTTGGAACAAAGGCGAGCAACAGCACACCTAGAAGCGGTGAAAACGTTAAGATTGTAAGAAAATAGTTCGCCATTGCTCCACGTACCCCCCTGCTATTGTTAAACCGGCAAGCAGAAGCACAAGCCCGATAAAGGCAATCGCTCCATATGTCTGTATCTGCCCGTTCTGCACCCGTGCTCCAACACCACCAATTCCTCGTGTGAAGGCCGCAACAAGGCGCACCAATCCATCCACTACCCATACATCAAATATGTGCAGCCCTTTACCTAACATGCGCAGCGGCTTTACAAACACTGCATCATAGATCTCATCAATATAATACTTGCGGAAGGAAAGACGATACAGCGGACCGCCTTGCCCTTGCGGAACCGTACCTTTTCCATACATGTACCAAGCCAGCGCAATACCTGCAACCGATACACCTACGGCAACAATGGTGACCCAGATTGGGGCAGCATGTTCAGCACCATGCCCACCTGCAAATCCGTTCGTCAGCCATTCGCCGAGCACCGGCTTCCACGGCGTATTGATCAGACCGGCTACAACTGCCAGTACAGCCAATACAAGCATCGGCATCGTCATAACACCAGGCGATTCATGAGCGTCCGCTCCACCGCGCGCCTGTCCGCTAAATGTCAGGAAGAACAGGCGGAACATATAAAATGCGGTAAATGAAGCGGCAACAAGCGCAATGATGAACAAATCAATATGCCCGGAAGCAAGCGTTGCAACAAGAATTTCTTCTTTAGACCAGAAGCCTGCAAACGGTGGTACGCCTGCAATCGCTAAGCACCCGATTAGGAAAACAATGCCTGTGATGCGCATCTTTTTCCATAAGCCGCCCATCTCAAAAATATCCTGCGTGTGCACAGCATGTATAACACTGCCCGCCGCGAGGAATAATAGAGCTTTAAAGAATGCGTGTGTCATTAAATGGAACGTACCCGCTACATAACCTGCAGCGCTTGCTGCGCCAAGCGCCAGCATCATATAACCCAACTGACTTACGGTAGAGTAAGCCAGCACACGCTTAATATCCCGCTGCGTCAAGCCGATTGAGGCAGCAAAAATAGCAGTAAAACCACCTACATACGCGATTACATCCGTTGCTATCGGAGACGCCAGATATAAATCGTACATCCGCGCTACGAGGTATACACCCGCGGCAACCATCGTTGCGGCGTGAATCAGCGCACTGACAGGAGTCGGACCTTCCATGGCATCCGGCAACCATGTATGAAGCGGGAATTGACCGGATTTACCGACGGCTCCAATAAAGACCAGAATACCAACCAGTGTGATCTTCCACTCTTCGACAGTACCTGTTTCGATTTTGTTGAAAATATCGCTATAGTTAAAGCTTCCCATCCACCAGAAGGTCAGTGCAAGTCCGATAAATAGCCCAACGTCACCAATACGTGTGACGATAAAAGCTTTCTTGGCTGCAGCTTTTGCTTCCGGCTTATAGAAATAAAAGCCGACCAGCAAGAATGAGCAGACCCCTACCAGTTCCCAGAATATGTACAACTGCAGGATGTTAGGCGACAGCACGACACCCAGCATAGAGAACGTAAACAGAGCCAGATACTGATAGAATACCGGAAAACGTTCATCGCCCTTCATATAGCCACGCGAGTAGATATTAACCAGCATACTAACTAAAGTAACAATCACAAGCATCATTGCATTCAACTGGTTTACTTCAAAGCCCATTGTAATCTCGCGGCCAGCGAACGTAATCCAGTGGAAATCGTTATTGATATAATCCTTAGCACCTTCGGCAAACCGCTCAAAGAAGATTAGCAGCGCCACCGCAAACGAAGCGGCTGTGGCGAGAATACCGACGTACGCCGCCGATTCTTTCAGCTGGCGTCCGAATGCTACAAGCAGCACGAAAGCTAAAAGCGGAAAGAGCGGCACAAGCCAGGCGTTCGCTATCATTTCCATATTCACCAATCCTTTTCTCTATCGCTTCATTAAATCCATCTCATCCACCTGCACGGTATTACGGTTGCGGTACAGAGAGATTAGAATGGCCAGCCCTACGGCTGCTTCGGCTGCTGCCACCGTAATGGTAAACAACGAGAAGATTTGTCCTGAAATATTAGGAAACATGCCATACTTGGCGAACGCAACAAGATTGATATTGACCGCATTGAGCATCAATTCAATCGACAGGAGAACGACAACAGCGTTACGCTTCGTCAACGCACCATACAATCCGATACAGAACAAAATCAAGGCCACCAACAGATATGAGGTAATGGGTACACTCATTCGTCTTCCGCCTCCTTCTTAGCCAGAATAATCGCACCAATCAGCGCAACCAGCAGAAGGACAGACACCATCTCAAATGGAATCACATAATTGGTAAACATCTGAATCCCGATTTCCTTCACATTATCCTGCTTTGTGAAATCGGCCGCCTGATTATTCCACTGGACACCTTGAATTCCGAAGAAAACGAGAAGAAAGAACACAACAATCCCAATACGAACAAGCCATTTTGCGGGGGTTTTCTTCTCCTGAACTTCCGTAGCATCATGGCGCGTAAGCATGATACCAAATAGCATCAGAATTGAGATTGCACCTGAATACACAAGGATCTGTGTCATACCGACAAACTCGGCCTCAAGCAATATATAGAGACCAGCGATACTCAAGAACGTGAAGGCTAGAGCTACAACCATATGTACGACGCGGGTGAAGCTGATCATGAAGACCGCTCCCCCGATCGTCAGCAGGGCGAGAACGAAAAAGGCAATAAATTCACCGCTCATTATGCTTCTCCTCCCCGTACATTCGTATTGTTCTGATCAAGCCACTCCAAGTTCTTAAACAATTCGTCACGGCTATATGCAGCCAATTCGAAATTCGTCGTCATAACAATCGCTTCTGTCGGGCAGACCTCTGTACATAGATCACACAAAATACAGATCTCGAAGTTAATATCATACGTGTCAATTACTTTTCCTTTTTTGTTCGGATCTTCGCTTTTCTTTCCAACCAAATCAATACAGTTTGTTGGACAAATCCGCGCACACTGGTTACATACAATGCATTTTTCGGGTGCAAAATGCTGAATGCCGCGGAAACGCTCCGGCCAAACCATTTCTTGATCCGGATACATATGGGTAACTTTCTTCTTGGTCAACTGTTTAAATGTATAAGCCATACCCTTGGCAAAGCCTAGCATAGTATCACCTCTTTATAGCACCGTTTTCAACACAGCGGTGACCAGGATATTAATCAGCGAAAGCGGAAGGAGCACTTTCCAGCCCATCTGCATGAGCTGATCAACACGCATCCGCGGGAATGTCGCCTGAAGCCAGAAGATAAAGAAGACAATTGCACAGAATTTCAATCCGAACCAGACAATTCCTGGAATGAACCCGAGGAATTCAAATGGCGGAAGCCAGCCACCTAAGAACAATACTGTCGTTAGAGAGGCCATCGCAAAAATATACACATACTCCGTCAGCATAAAGAACGCCCAGCGGAAGCCGCTATACTCAACGTGATAGCCGGAGATAAGCTCAGACTCGGCTTCCGTTAAGTCGAATGGCGTCCGACTCAATTCGGCGAGCTGTGCAATAATAAAGATAATGAATCCAAGAAACTGCGGAATAAAAAACCACATGCCCATCTCTTTTTGCTTCTCTACGATGTCGATCAAGTTCAAGCTGCCTGTCATTAGAATAACTCCGACAACAGACATAACGAGTGGAATCTCATAGCTTATCATCTGAGCAGCGGAGCGCATGGCACCAATCAGCGCCCATTTATTATTGGAAGCCCAGCCCCCTGTAAGCACACCAAGCACCGTAATGCCAGAGAGCGCAATATAAAACAGCAGGCCGACACCGATATCGGCGAAATGCAGGTTCTCGGTAAACGGCATTACCGCCAGCACGCCGAACGCCGGCATAAAGGCGATCACCGGAGCGATAATAAAGAGCGGTTTATCGGCTGCTTTCGGGATGATATCCTCCTTAATCAAAAGCTTTAATACGTCGGCTACCGTCTGCAGAAGACCGAACGGACCCACCCGATTTGGACCTAGGCGAAGCTGCATCCAACCGAGAATTTTACGCTGGAAATAAATCGCATAGGTTACAAATCCCAGTACGATAGCCAACAGAACAACAGCAGACAGAATAAAAACCAGACTGTTCTGAAGCCCCAAACTTTGTTCGAGATACGCTCCCATTATCCGTCGACCTCCCCTAGCACGATATCAATACTTCCGAGAATCGCGACCATGTCAGCGATATTCTGCCCTTCGACAAGCTTCGGAAGCACCTGTAGGTTGGCAAAGGATGGACGACGGAACTTAATGCGATACGGCTTATCTTTTCCGTTGCTTGAGATATAACAGCCGATCTCTCCACGCGGCGCTTCAATTCTTGTATAAGCTTCCCCTTGCGGCGTACGAAGCACACGAGGTACCTTAGCCATAACTTCACCGTCTTTTGGAAATTGTTCAAGAGCCTGCTCGACAATGTTAAGCGACTCTTCCATCTCTCGGAAGCGAACCTTGTAGCGGGCGAAGCAATCACCTGCCGTCTCCGTAGGAACCTCAAATTGAAAACGATCATAAATAGAGTACGGCATATCTTTACGCAAATCCCATTTGATGCCCGTAGCACGAAGCTGAACGCCACTCAATGAGTAATTAATGGCATCTTCCTGTGTAATGACACCAATGCCTGTGAGTCGATTGATCAGGACTTCATTGCCTGTTACAAGCTTGTGGTAATCTTTAATCTGATTGCGCATATAAGGGACGAATTCTCTTACTTTATCAAGCCAGCCTTCAGGGGCATCCCACTTTACGCCGCCTACGCGCATATAGTTATACGTTAGGCGCGCACCGCTCAGCTCATTAAAGAACCCAAGGATCTTTTCCCTGTCTACAAAAGCATACAGCAGCGGACTTAATGCGCCCAAATCCATCAGGTACGTACCAAACCACAGCAGATGACTTGCCACCCGCTGAAGCTCCAATACCACGATGCGCAAGTATTCCGCACGCTCCGGAATCTCAAGCCCCATCATTGTCTCAACTGTATGCACCATCATGTAGTTGTTCGACATTGCCGAGATATAATCCATGCGGTCTGTATACGGAATAATCTGCGTATAGTTCAGATCTTCGGCCAGCTTTTCTGTGCCGCGGTGTAGATACCCGATCACCGGAATCGCTTCTGTAATCGTTTCGCCGTCGATTTTAACAATCAGGCGAAACACCCCGTGTGTACTCGGGTGTTGAGGACCGACATTGAGCAGCATTTCTTCAGTTCGGAGTTCTGTGCCTGAGCTCATGTCCTCACACCTCCTCATCATATTGTACATAGTCTTTGCGAAGCGGATGACCAACCCAGCTTTCTGGAAGCATAATACGCTTCATATTGGCATGGCCTTCATATGTAATTCCAAGCAGGTCATACGTTTCCCGTTCGAACCAGTCAGCACCCGGCCAAATGTCCATAACAGATGAAACTCTGGCATTATCCCGATCCACTTTTACCTTTACGCATACATTATTGCGATTCTTATAGGAATACAGATACACAAGCGACTCCATATAAGTCTCGTAATCGACACCAAGGCTTAAAGACAGATAGTCAAAAGCCAACTCTTCATGATCATGCATCAGACGGGCAACATCATGCCACTTCTCTCTTTTGACAACCAGCGTGGGTACATGTTCGCTCAGTTCATTAATATACGAGTCTTCCAATACATCAGAACCAAATTTTTCTGTTATAACTTTCACAATCTTATCTAGTACAGGTTGTTTTGGTGATGGCTGTTTCGGTTCTTCCTCAGCTTCCGCACCCGTACCACCAGCCGCTTTCGCTTTTGCCGCAGCAGCGGCAGCAGCTTTCGCCTTGGCAGCTGCAGCAGCCTTTGCTTTAGCATCCGCGTCTCCACCATCTCCACCAGCCGCTTTCGCTTTTGCCGCAGCAGCGGCAGCAGCTTTCGCCTTGGCGGCTGCGGCGGCCTTTGCTTTAGCGACTGCATCCGCATCGCCTGCGGCCGGTTGTTCCTCCGCACCTTCAGTCTCCATACGCTTGCGCTTCGCTTCAGCCGCTGCTTTGGCGGCCGCGGCAGCTTTTGCTTTAGCAGCTGCATCTGCCTTCGCCTTGGCTATATCGTCGGCACCTGCAGCTTCTTTAGGACTGTCTTCTTGTGCCGGCTTGGCACCTTCTGCTTCCATACGCTTGCGCTTCGCTTCAGCCGCTGCTTTAGCCGCTGCGGCAGCCTTTGCTTTAGCGGCTGCATCTGCCTTCGCCTTGGCTACATCAGCAGCACTATCCGCTTCAGGAGGCATGTCTCCCTGAGCTTGCTGGGCTGCCTCGGCTTCCATCCGCTTACGTTTCGCTTCAGCAGCAGCCTTCGCTGCTGCGGCTGCTTTTGCCTTTTCTTCCGGTGTAGGCTTCTTTTTTTCTTCACTCATTCACCGGTCACCTTCTTCCCGGTTTTCGCTTCATATCGAATTTTTTCTTGTAATTTATTAATGCCATAGATTAATGCAGGCGGACTTGGAGGACATCCCGGGATGTACACATCAACCGGTATAATCTGGTCCACTCCTTTTACTACCGCATACGAATTGACATACGGACCACCGGCTGTAGCACAGGAACCCATAGCAATAACCCACTTTGGCTCTGCCATCTGATCATACAGGCGGCGCACAAGCGGGGCCATTTTCTTCGTTACTGTTCCTGAGACAATCATGCAATCAGACTGGCGCGGCGAAGCTCGGTAGAATACGCCAAAACGGTCCGTATCCCAGTTCGCGCCACCTGTCCCCATCATCTCAATCGCACAGCATGCTAAACCGAACGTAAGGGGCCAGATAGAGTTACTGCGCGCCCAGGCTTTCAACTGCTCTAGCGTACTAAAAAATACGCTGCGCTCAAGCTCTCTACGTTCTTCTAAGCTGATATTCTCCAAGTTCAGTTCCATTCCAACACCTTCTTTTTCCAGGCATAGATTAACCCTATTACCAGCAGTACAATAAAAATAAGCATTTCGACTAGTGCGAATAATCCAAGGCTGTCATATGCTACTGCCCACGGGTACAAAAATACGGTTTCTACATCAAATACTACAAACAACAAAGCGAAAATGTAGTATTTTACATTGAACTGTACCCAACTGGAACCAACCGGGTCGACCCCGCTCTCATAGGTTTTTCTCTTTTCCTCTGTCGGATTGTTCGGACGCAGCAGACGTCCCGCTGTAAGCGCAACCACGGGCAAGAGAACACCTAACAAGAGAAAAATGACAACAATCAAATAATTATTTGCATACAATGTCGCCATAACTTTCCCCTACCTTACTCTATGAATTTTTTATGATAAAATTAGTAAAAAACAAGGAACCTATGGAAACCCCACACAATTATACCAAAAGGCTTGGGTACTGTCTAATAGTGGAACCTTGAATTTTATAGTACATTTGTATAGTAAGATGCATTAAAATAACCAACTAAATATAAGGAAGTGATTATTTGAAAACAAAGAAAATTCATGTTATTTTCGTTTGCTTAGGGAATATCTGCCGTTCTCCTCTTGGTGAAGGGATATTCCGGCATCTTGTCAAAGAAAAAGGCTGGGAAGAATACTTCCATATCGACTCCGCAGGTACTGCAGGCTACCATGCTGGAGAGATGCCCGATATCGGCTCCATATCCGTTGCAGAACAATATGGAATTTCATTGGATGGGCAATCTGCCAGACAATTTACCGTAAAGGATAGCAGCCAATGGGATTATATTATTGCTATGGACTCTTCCAACCATAAAAACATTCAAAAATTAGGTGCACTTACAGGAAACATTCACCTTATGCGAGAGTTCGACCCAGAAGGCTGTGGTGATGTACCCGATCCATGGGCGCGCGGCGATGAAGCCTTTTTAGAGACATATACAATTATCCGCCGCTCATGTGAAGGACTGCTGCACCATATTATGCAGAAGCATCCTTTACCTGTATAATTTCCCTCCCTACAGTATAGCATATCGTGTAAACTGAAACGTAAAACATAAAAAAAGGCTCTCTTCGATCATCTCGAAGAGAGCCTTTTCATCGTAGTGGAAAAAAAGAGAGTGTCAAAGACAAAGCAGGAGAAAAAAAGGACTAGCCTTCTCTTCTCTCTCCTTCTTTATTTTCCAGCAACATTAAGACGTGTCATAGCACGCTGCAACGCCAACTGAGCACGATTAAAATCAATATCATCTTTTCCGCTATCAGCCATACGGCGTTCGGCACGTTCTTTGGCCGCTGCAGCACGATTTACGTCAATATCTTCAGCAAGTTCAGCGGATTCAGCAAGGATTGTAATCTTATCCTTACGAACTTCCATCATACCGCCGCTGACTGCAATCTTGTCATCTGCGCCTTCGTGTTTCTTCACCAGAACCGGAGCAATCTTCAGCGGTGTAACCATCGGAATGTGATTCGGCAGAATACCCAAATCCCCTTCAGCACCTCTGGCTACGACGATGCGAGCGTCTCCGCGGTAGACAACCCGTTCTGGAGTAACGATTTCGACTGCAATTGTATTCATTTACGAAACCCTCCCCATCATCAGGGTTGAACTACTGCATGCTCTTCGCTTTTTCAACCGCTTCTTCGATTGTTCCTACAAACAGGAACGCTGCTTCCGGAAGATCATCGTGCTTGCCTTCCAGAATTTCTTTGAAGCTGCGTACTGTTTCTTTTACTGGTACGTATTTTCCAGCGAAGCCTGTAAACTGCTCAGCAACGTGGAACGGCTGGGACATGAAACGTTGGATTTTACGCGCACGGTTAACCGTTTGCTTATCTTCATCAGACAACTCGTCCATACCAAGGATCGCGATAATGTCTTGAAGCTCTTTATAACGCTGCAGGATCGACTGTACGCTACGAGCCACATCGTAATGTTCCTGTCCTACAACCGCAGGAGTCAGGATACGAGAAGTAGAAGCAAGCGGATCTACCGCAGGATAAATACCAAGCTCAGAAATACCACGGTCAAGGTTCGTTGTGGCATCCAAGTGAGCAAACGTTGTTGCAGGCGCCGGGTCAGTGTAGTCATCCGCCGGTACATAGATCGCCTGGATGGATGTTACAGAACCTTTTTTCGTAGATGTAATACGCTCTTGCAGCTGACCCATCTCTGTTGCTAGTGTCGGCTGGTAACCTACTGCGGACGGCATACGTCCAAGCAGTGCGGATACTTCAGAACCGGCCTGTGTGAAACGGAAGATGTTGTCAACGAATAGCAGTACGTCACGGCCCTCTACATCACGGAAATACTCAGCCATCGTCAGACCCGTCAGCGCTACGCGAAGACGCGCGCCCGGCGGCTCATTCATCTGACCGAATACCATAGAAGTTTTGCTGATAACGCCTGACTCTACCATCTCGTGGTACAGGTCATTCCCTTCACGCGTACGCTCACCTACACCTGCGAAGATGGAGTAACCACCATGCTCCTGCGCGATGTTGTTGATAAGCTCCTGAATCAATACGGTTTTACCTACACCGGCACCACCGAACAGACCAATCTTACCACCTTTTGCATACGGTGCAAGCAAGTCTACAACTTTGATACCTGTCTCAAGTACTTCATCTGCTGTAGATTGCTCTTCGAATGCTGGAGCTTGACGATGAATCGGATGATATTCAACATCTGTTGGCGCTTCTTTCAAATCGATTGGCTCACCTAGTACGTTAAATACGCGACCGAGTGTTTTCTCACCAACCGGTACAGAAATAGCTTTGCCTGTGTCGACAGCTTCCACGCCACGTACCAGACCATCTGTTGAGGACATGGCAACCGTACGTACGACGTTGTCTCCTAAGTGAAGAGCAACTTCAAGCGTCAGTTCCATTTTCTTACCGTTCTCAAATGTTTCGTTAATTTTAATAGCGTTATAAATCTCAGGCAGTTGGCCGCGTTCGAACTGAATATCTACGACCGGACCCATAACCTGAAGTACGCGTCCCTTGCTCATCTGTTTCCCTCCTATCAAACGCATCGAATCCTATTCGAGCGCGCTGGCTCCGCCAACGATTTCCGCAATCTCTTGTGTAATCGCCGCCTGGCGGGCACGGTTATAGAACAGTGTATAACGTTCAATCATATCTGTTGCGTTATCTGTTGCGTTGCCCATTGCTGTCATGCGGGCACCATGCTCACTGGCTTTAGCGTCCAGCAGTGCGCTGAAAATAAGGGTTTCCGCATATTTTGGCAGCAGGTCGGCAAGCACTTCATCCGCGGACGGCTCGAAGTCGTAGGTCGGTGTTTCTTCTACCTTCTCAACATCAGCCAGCGGAAGCAGACGCAGCTCTGTCGGATCCTGCTGAATCGCACTGATGAATTTATTGTAGACAAGATACAGTTCATCAATGCCACCATCGGCAAACATTTGGACAGCGCCACGCGCTACATGTCGAATGCTTGCAAAAGTCGGTGTATCGGACATATTCACGAATTCTTCCGCAATCGGATAATTGCGCTTCTTAAAGAAATCGCGACCTTTGCGTCCCAATACGAAAAGCGTATATTCATCCGGGCTTTTATGGCGTTCCGCAATGGTACGAGATACCATGCGGAGCACGTTTGCGTTATATCCGCCTGCAAGACCACGATCTGATGTGATAACAACATATCCTGTTCTCTTTACCGGACGGCTATCAAGCATCGGATGCTTCGCACCTGATGTGCCAGCCGCGATACTCATAACGACTTCACGCATTTTTTCCGCATAAGGTCGTGCCGCTTCTGCTCGCTCTTGCGCTCGACGCAGTTTTGCAGCGTCAACCATTTTCATGGCTTTGGTAATTTGCCGTGTATTCTGCACGCTTTTGATGCGCGCTTTTATTTCACGAAGTCCTCCGGCCACGTTTGTTCACCACCTTTGTTCCTTGAATTAGTCGTACTACATCGTTGTGTGACGCAGTCAAATACCTATTACTCGGATACAGCGAAGCCTTTTTTGAACTCGTTAATTGTCGCGTTCAATTGGTCTTCTGGTGGCAATCCTTTTGTGTTAACAATCGTGTCGAAGATTTCTTTCTTATTATGGTCAATGTAAGCGTGCAGTTCTTTCTCAAAACGAAGCACATCTGCTATTGGAATATCATCCAAGAAGCCTTTTGTTGCCGCATAGATAGAAACAACTTGCTTCTCTACCGGCATTGGCTCGAATTGACCCTGCTTCAGAATCTCCGCTGTGCGCTCACCACGGTTCAGACGAGCTTGCGTCGCTTTATCCAGGTCCGACCCGAACTGGGAGAACGCTTGAAGCTCACGGAATTGAGCGAGGTCAAGTTTTAGAGACCCGGAAACCTTCTTCATCGCTTTGATTTGGGCAGAGCCCCCTACACGCGATACAGAAATACCTGTGTTAACCGCCGGACGTTGGCCGGAGTGGAACAGGTTAGATTCAAGGAAGATCTGTCCATCAGTGATGGAGATTACGTTTGTAGGAATGTATGCGGATACGTCTCCCGCTTGTGTCTCAATGAACGGCAGCGCAGTCAAAGAACCGCCGCCAAGATCATCACTCAGCTTCGCAGCGCGCTCTAACAGGCGGCTGTGCAGGTAGAATACATCCCCTGGATATGCTTCACGACCCGGAGGACGACGGAGCAGAAGGGAGAGCTCACGGTATGCTGCCGCTTGCTTGGAAAGGTCATCGTATACGCACAGTACGTGCTGACCTTTATACATGAAATATTCACCCATTGCTACACCTGCATACGGAGCAAGATACAGCATTGGTGCCGGATCAGATGCCGTTGCAGACACAACGATTGTATATTCAAGTGCACCGTGTTTGCGCAGTGTTTCTACTACGCCAGAAACGGTTGATTGTTTTTGACCGATGGCAACATAGATACAAATCATGCCGTTGCCTTTTTGGTTGATGATCGTATCAAGAGCGATCGCCGTTTTACCTGTTTGACGGTCACCGATAATCAACTCACGCTGTCCGCGGCCGATCGGAATCATCGCATCGATTGCTTTGATACCTGTTTGCAGCGGTTCATGTACGGATTTACGTGCCATAACACCAGGAGCCGGGCTTTCAATCGGACGGAATGCTGTCGTCTCAATCGGGCCAAGGCCATCAATTGGTTGACCGAGTGGATTTACTACGCGGCCAAGCATTGCTTCCCCTACCGGGACCTCCATGATGCGTCCGGTACGTTTTACTTCATCGCCTTCACGGATATCCGTATATGGTCCGAGAATAATGACACCTACATTATCTTCTTCCAGGTTTTGCGCCAAACCCATGATGCCGTTTGAGAACTCAAGAAGCTCACCGGCCATAACGTTTTGCAAACCGTGAACGCGCGCGATACCGTCACCAACCTGGATAACAGTACCCACATCCACTACTTGGATGTCAGATTTATATTTTTCAATCTGTTGTTTAATCAGAGAACTAATTTCATCTGGTCTGATTGCACTCACCTTATGGTTCACCCCTATCTATCATACTTGGGCTTGCTTGATTTGCTGTGTAAAGCGGGCTAATTTGCCTTTGATGCTGCCGTCATACAGACGGTCACCAATGCGTACGATAATGCCGCCAACAATAGACGGATCTACCTTGGTTGTTACCCGCAGTTTCTTGTTAACTTTCTGGCCGAATTGTTCGGCAACCTTTTGCAATTCATCTTCCGTCAGCGGCTTCGCAGTAATTACGGTTGCTTCTGCATAGCCACGTGCTTCATTCGAAAGATCTGTGAAATGCTTTGCGATATCATTCAATTCCTCTTCACGGCCACGCTCGAAAAGCAAGTTGAGAAAATTCAGTGTCGTTTCAGAAGCTTTGCCACCGAACAACTCGCTAATCATCTCTTTCTTTTCCTGCGCTGTGACCTTCGGATGAGTTAAAAGCATGTTTAATTCATCACTCTGGTTGATAATATCGGTAATCTGAAGCAATTCCGTTTCCGTTACATCAATCGCCTGTTGTTCACTGGCTACTTCATAAAGGGCTTGGGCATAGCGCTTTGCAACAGCACTCATACTTGACCGCCCACCTGTCTCATAAATTGTTCAATCGTATCCTGCTGTTCAGCTTGCGACATTTCTTTTTCAATAATCTTGGATGCAAGCAGCACAGAAAGACCCGCTACTTGGTCGCGTACAGAAGCGAGCGCTTTTTCTTTCTCGCGGTTGATTTCGATTTTAGCTTCTTCAACCAAACGCTCTGCGCGAGCTTGGGAGGCAGTGATGATCTCTTGTCCTTCTACATCCGCTTGCTTCTTCGCACGCTCAAGAATGCCTTGTGCTTCTTCGCGTACTTTCTTTAATTCAGCGCGTTGCTGCTCGATCATTGATTGAGCTTCTGCATTCGCTTTCTCAGCAGAGGCAATTTGTGCCTCAATATGCTCCTGGCGTTTTTGCATGATCGACATCGCTGGCTTCAATGCAAACTTGGAAACAAGCGCCAACAGAATTAAAAACATTATCACTTGAAACAGCATGGTGCCGAATTGGATATCCACAGTCCGTCAACTCCTTTCCTGTATCAGGAGAATTCATCTAAGTACAATAAGGAAGGCGAAGGATAATGGCCCCCGCCCAGGTAAAAATGTGCAATTACCGACGTCTTGTCTCTCTTACAGACGTCCGAACAGCATGAAGCCGATAGCAACTGCGATAATCGGAACCGCCTCAACAAGACCCAGACCTAAGAACATCAGACCCATCAAACCACCACGTGCTTCTGGTTGGCGAGCAACACCTTCAATCGTACGAGAAACTACAAGACCGTTTCCGATACCTGCGCCGACAGCGGCCAGACCAAAAATTAAACCTAGTGCAATTGCGAAATCCATTATGATTTCCCTCCTCAGAGAATGATTCAAATCCATAAAATTTTATCAATAAAAAGGTTACTAGCGTGTGATTGCTTAGTGATCATCCACAACTTTTTGTGAGATGTACACCAAGGCTAAGGTAGTAAAGATGTAAGCTTGTATCGAACCAACGAATACTGAGTAACCCAACCAGATAATCAGCGGAAGGCTTACTGCTGCAACAGAACCTGCCAGAAGGAAGGCAATGAGCACCTCACCCGCGAAAATGTTACCGAATAGACGAAGCGGGAGCGTCAACGGCTTGATAATAAATTCTTCCATTACATGTAGGATAAACATTAATGGATGCGGTTGGAACCAGTGCTTCACATAACTGCCTGGATCTTTTTTGATGCCCAGGTAGTGTGCATACAGAAGCACCATCAAAGCTAGACCGAACGTTACACTCGGCGAGGCTGTTGGTGATTTAAACCAGACAACACCCAGCATTTTTTCCATTTTTCCATCATGTTCGACCTCATGACCGTGTTCATTGATCACTTCTTGGGTAATACCTAATGAAGGGATCGGATTGCTGTGTTCAATCGTTATGTTTGCCGCAACACCCAGCTGGTTTCCTATAAAGATATAGAGGAAAAGCGTAAGAGCGAGTGAAACAAATTTGGTGCTGGTTTTGGCATCCATAAACTGACCGGCAATTCCACGAATAAAATCGATGACCCATTCAAAGAAATTTTGTTTACCTTTAGGCACACCGGTCGTCATGTTTCTTGTGCAAAGCACCACAACGATAAGTACCAGAATAGAAGTTAAAACAGTCATCAGCATAACAGGGATATCAAAGCGCATTCCTGCAAACTGAATAATCGGAGAGTAGTGTTCCATTTTCTCATTCACCCCTTTCGTAAGCGCGTTATTTTTTTATCAATAAATATTGAAAGATAGCGAATAGAAGCGTCATGACTGGCACAACCATGAGTCCGATAACAACCCCGTAGAAGGAAAACATATGAGGCAGCTTAAAGGAAACGTACACAGAAAAGCCGGCAAGCAAAAATCGCGGTAGCATTCCGATTCCCCGCAATTTCTTACCCGGGGTAATCGCCGCTTCTCCAGCCTGCAAGGTCTTGACGTACAGAATAAAGCCGTTCGCCATACTCACCAGCATTCCCAAGATTAACCCTTGAAAGAACACGCGCTGCGGCATAAACAGCCATAGCAGAACGACAGCCGTAAACAATAAAAATATGTACCTAGCTATGTGTTTAATCGATGAAGCAAATGGTTCCATATTAGTCTCCAAAGAACTGTTTCACCAGGAAATAGACTCCTAGCACTCCTACTCCTAAACCGAACAATAAACCGACTAACAAGAACCATGGTTCGGTTCCTAACCATCTGTCTACTGCTCTTCCGGCCCAAAAGCCAAAAATAACAGAGGCAGCTAATTCTACCCCTATCGTTCCCACTAATGCAAAAGCTCGTAAAGGTCCGTTCTTTTCTTGCTTCAAACACGGCACCCCTCTCGTTTTATGCTTTCACACGCTTCCAATTTCTTCATAAAAACCTGACAAAAAACGACAATTTACTCAAGAAAAGGTTAGGAACAATGCGTCATATCAACATATGATCTATATTGTCCCTAACCATAGTACTTAAGCATTTATCGTTTGTCAACAATATGAAAACAGATTGTCACTTTTTCGACAAAACCAAGAGATTTTGCCTAATTAATTTGTGGGAATTACCTACTTGCTCCTTGACAGCGCTTATTTCTCCATCTCGACGATGGTTGCTACACCCTGGCCTCCACCGATGCAAAGGGTCGCTAAACCATAGCGAGATCCGCGGCGCTTCATTTCGTGCAGCAGCGTAACAAGTACACGCGCACCACTTGCACCTACCGGATGACCAAGCGAGACAGCTCCGCCGTTTACATTCAGCTTCTCATTCGGGATGCTAAGCTCGCGGCCTACCGCAAGCGATTGGGCGGCAAAAGCTTCATTGGCTTCTACAAGATCAATATCATCTATAGAAAGACCTGCCTTCTCAAGTGCCTTCTTCGTAGCAGGAACCGGACCGATTCCCATAATTGCAGGATCAACTCCTGCGCTTGCATTGGATCGAATTACAGCCAGCGGTGTCACACCAAGCTGCTCTGCACGCTCACGGCTCATCAGCACAAGCGCAGCGGCTCCGTCATTAATACCCGAGGCATTACCTGCCGTTACCGTTCCATCCTTCTTGAAGGCTGGCTTTAACTTGCCCAACTGCTCTGCAGTCACACCGGCACGCGGGAATTCGTCTGTAGCAAACAGAACCGGTTCACCCTTGCGCTGCGGGATTTCTACCGGAACGATCTCACCTGCAAACTTATTCTCCTTCATAGCCGCTTCTGCCTTCTGCTGGCTCCATGCAGCAAACGTATCCTGTTCTTCGCGTGTAAGACCGTATTTCTCAGCAATATTCTCAGCAGTGATACCCATGTGACAGTCATTAAAGGCGCACATCAGACCGTCTGCGAGCATGCTGTCTACAACCTTCTGATCTCCCATACGATAGCCGGTACGTGCTTTTGGCATGAGATACGGAGCTAAGCTCATGTTCTCCATTCCGCCTGCCACGATAATATCGGCATCGCCCAGCATAATCGCCTGCGCACCTAAATGCACAGCCTTCAAGCCTGAACCACACAGCTTATTAATCGTCGTGGACGGAACCTCATACGGAAGCTCGGCCTTAATGGCAGATTGACGCGCAGGCCCCTGGCCAAGTCCTGCCTGAAGAATATTCCCCATGATCACTTCATCTACTTGATCGCCTGAAACATTTGCCCGTTTCAGCGCTTCTTTAATAACGATGGCTCCCAATTCTGTAGCGGGAATGTTACTTAACGCTCCCATAAAGCTTCCAATCGGGGTACGGACAGCACTTACGATTACAACATCGCGGTTACTCATCATTCGGTTCCCTCTCTCTCACCTTTTTTAACGCATACCCGTACTATATTCGTTTGAAAAAAAGCGAATTCCTGCTAAAGAGTGAATTTAACACAAATTAAAAACTTTTCATCATACGCTCTAATACAACAAGGGATTCAGCGCGGCTTGTGGTACGTTTCGGGCCGAAATTCCCTTTTTCATCGCCTACCAAATACCCGCGTGCCGAAAGGAAGTGAATGCTATCTCCTGTGTAGGATGCAAAGGACTTCTCATCATGGAACACCGGATTACTCGTAGCTGGCTTGTTGATATCACCATACCCCTGCTTTAATGCATTATGCATGATGACTGCCATTTGCTCCCGGCTGATCGGCTCGTTTGCTTTGAACGTATCATCATCATATCCCGTTACAATCCCCTTCTCTGCGGCAAATAGGATGGCTCCCTTCGCATACTCTGGCAGTTTATCCTTAAATGGGGATGTACCTGTTGCAGGCTTTCCTTTCGTCCAGCCAAACGCTCGGTCCATAAAGGACACGAACTGCCCGCGGGTAACCGGAAGATTCGGCCCCATTTTGGTTGGCGTAATACCGCTCACAATGCCCTTCTGATGCATTTCCTTCAGTGTCGCCTCTGCCCAGTGTCCTTTAGTATCAGTAAATCCCTGAGCAGTGCCTGGAGTTGGAGCTGGCGGCGGGGTAACAGGTGCCGCCCCTGCTGCATATTCAAGAGAAATCTCATCGAAATACACTTCGCCGCTTTGTTCAAGTGTAGAGTCCTCTAAATCTACTACATATAAACTTTTCAATGAAACAGGGTACGCCATGCTGGCTGGGAAACTGGCTTCGATTTCCTTCCAATCGCTCCAGTTAATTTCTTTAGCCAAATCAACATAATGCACCTTTCCATTCGCATCCTGTAATTCAGCTCGCAACCAATGACGACTATTATCTCCATATACCCACAGCTTCATACCAAGCGGCTTGCCTGGCAGCGCAATTGCAGAGGAACCAAAACGCCCATAAGCGAATCTTGCATCTACATTTGAAGCGCCGGCAAAGTTATAAGCAAGTCGCAGCGCTTTAGCAGATGCCTTAACAGGCTCACTGCCTGTGGTCTGACGGAATGAGCCATTCGCGCTTATGGAAGCTGGAATCGTCACATAGCTAAACGACGTGAGGTTATCTGTGTTGTTCCAGAATGACCATGTTGTGCCTACGCTTACCGGAATTTTACGAACGATATTCTTATACGTAAAGACCATCTCGCCAGCTTTGTTCTCCTGCCCTGCTGTTAGGGTGAAGCCCTGCAGCGAGCCGATGCCCGGTGTGACTGATGCTTTTACCATATCCGGTGAAGCAGGAAGAACCTGCCCGCTCTTTGTTTTTACAGAAACAGCAATCGTTGCCTGTCCTCCCTGGCGAACCGCAAGCGAAGACGGCGACACGATAACATCCACGATCTCAGGATCGGCAATCGTTAGGTTCATACTCTTTTTGATCCCCTGATATTCCCCAGTAACCGTAATGGTACCGCTGCGTTTAGGCGTGAATACATTCTTATTGAACGTGCCATCTGCGGGATTAGCTGACCAAGTGATATCCGCAGGTTTTAGAGAAAACGGATTGTAATGCTTGTCATATGCTTTTACTGTTAGTGTAATCGGTTTGCCAACCATCCCTTTACTATCTGAGGTGAAAAGGAAATTCGCAAGTTCAGCCGGCGGTGCTGTGTTGAATACAGCAAGACCGGTTGGTACTGCGCGCAGTGTACTGCCAAGCTTCGGTACATTGAGTGTCGTAGTCTGCGTATCTCCCGGATAGCGAGCTACCATCGTGGTCGAGCCGCCACCATCTAGGTTAGCCGCATTGTAAGCACCCAACTGCTTCATCAGCTGTGCCAATTCATCTAAGTTCACACCACGGCTTTGGTTCGGTCCCTCTACAACGACCATGTACAGTGTTTTACCGTTTTGCGAGACACCAAATGCCGTACGCGGTTGGTTCCCGCCAATGTAATCGGACGGAATCTTCGTAAGCGCTTTTCCTTCTTTTACAAGCAGCATGTGTCCGCCCAGTGCGCTCGTCAATTCACGTTCACCTATCGGAAAATCTGTAGTCGTCTGGAGAGTAACGCTCACAGGGTCCCCAACCTTGAAGTGACTCAGTAAATATTGCTTGCCAACACCATGCCCCCAAAGGACGTAACCGCCTTTTGGAATGGCATAGCCTGTCTTGCTGCCTATCTGCACACTTTGCACTTTATCATCGACAATCAGCATCTCAACTGCATCCGGATATTCCTTGATCGCCCCAAGGCTTGTCTTACCAAAATCAGAAGTATAGAGATTGATTTTTCCAAGATGACTCTTGTCGTTTGTCGGATTGTATTCTTCCTTATTGACCCCTTGAATAATGGCGGTTGTTCCATCAGGCGCCTGTAATGTTCCTTTGAATCCCATGTGGGCAACAATCGCAGTCTTATCATTCAGCAGGCCAAAAGAGTACCAATTATTGATTTTACCCATGGAGGATACTAATTTACCCTCATCAAGTACGATGCCGAACGGAGCGCCCTTTCTGTCCATACGGAAAAAGTCGGCATTTGTCGCTGCGATGGCTTTATTTTCATCGGCCATCTTTTTGACATTTTGCCTCTCTGTTAGCTTTCCGTTTGTACCGTATATCGGACCTACTTTTACATACGGATTATTCAAATCGACACGCGTAACAAATACATTGGAAGATTTCCCGCCAATTACATGCCTGTATTTAATCAGTGTCGTGCCTTCTCCAAGCGGAGATTCAGACAATTTCTGGAGGGACGCACTAGCAGCCATTCCCTGATACGGCATGTATACAAGCATCGCTATGAGTACTGCGGTAAACAAAGCGGCCACTTTGCGTAAATACTTACTCATCACCCTTCTCCTCTCTTAATTTATATACATAGTTTTTCCCAATTAGTTTAGACGCCCTGGAGTGGGGATTAGTTTCTAAATTTCTTGCTTTTCTTTTCACGAAAGTTCCAAATGAAGGAAAAAAAAGAAGAGGAGACAGCGCTCCCCGCTATCTCACTCTTCTTGGTCCCTTCAACGAGCATTGACACGCACCTGCTGGTTTTGCAGTACTTTTAGCGTAAGGTCAAGCACCATTTTTTCAATAAGTTCTGTAAACACACCCTCTTCAAACGGACCATTGTGCAGCGGCTTACGGTTGGTCGCTTCATCCCATTCGGTGATGTCGCTGCGCACCAGCTCACAGAAGACGATTTCGTTAAAGAACTCCGTACTTTGCTGATGGTATTGTGATAAATCATTAGCCATTAATTCGTCTTTTTCCGGGAATCCGGATGGAAGCGGCTTGTGTACAAGGAAGTCGAACTCTCGACGCACATTGAAGAACGGCCCAACAGGCGGTGTGAGGAATTCTTCGATCTCAATAACCGTATCGAATGGCACATCCACTGTCAGTGAGCGCAGGCGCGAGAATACTTCATCCCGATCTGACCCGTATGGTGTTGCGTATTGAATATTCTTGCGAACAAAGCCGCTTAAGAACAATTTGCCACGCGGACCTCGGCTTGTGCGCGGCTGAACAAGACGGCACTGTGTTACCTTTACACGTTTCTTGATTTTTTTGATTTCAAGCACCGGATCAGGAAATTTAATTCGCGCTTTCAGCGGAATTTGTACCGAAAGTTCCTGCAGAAGCACAGGTACTTTTACGATACGATGTCCAGATGGTGTGAGATTCTGCGGCGTTACGATGGTGCCATCGCTTTCGTTAATATTAGCTGAATCGTCAAAACAGATAGACATGACGAATTCCCTCCTTAAAATTTCGCATACTGCATAGTATGAAGCAAAAGAAAATTCGCTTGGACAATGCGCCTAGGACAGAAGCGGATTTTCTTAGCGGTACCACGCCAAAAAGCGCATTCTCTAAGGAGAATGCGCTTTGCCCATTTTTTATACAAATGATTGCTGCGAGCCGCCTGGCAGGAATGGCTCCGGTCTTTTAGCACGCAGATTAAAATAATGCAGAATCGCTTCACAAATGCGGCGAGACGCTTCCCCATCACCGTATGGGTTGGCTGCTTTCGCCATTTTGTCATAGGCTTCACGATTCGTAAGCAACTCATCGGCTAGACCAAATATCTTATCTTCGTCTGTACCCGCAAGCTTCAGCGTTCCGGCTTCGATTCCTTCCGGACGCTCTGTCGTGTCACGCAGGACGAGGACAGGCACACCAAAGGCCGGTGCTTCTTCCTGTACACCACCGGAATCTGTGAGAATCAAGTGAGCACGGGACATAAAATTATGGAAATCAACAGCACCAAGTGGAGCAATCAGTTGGATGCGGCTGTGTTCGCCCAGGTATTGATTCGCTGCTTCCTGTACAACCGGATTTAGATGCACCGGGTACACTACGGCAATATCTTCATGCTTGTCTACCAATCTGCGAATCGCACGGAACATACGCGCCATCGGCTCACCAAGATTCTCACGGCGATGGGCGGTCATAAGCACCAGCTTCTTGCCGGCAAACGCCTCAAGCACGGGATGCTTATAATCATCTCGCACGGTTGTCTTCAATGCATCAATGACGGTATTTCCCGTAATATGAATCGCATCATCCTTCTTATCTTCCCGCTTCAGATTCTCTGCCGCCTGTGCAGTCGGAGAAAAATGAAGGTCAGAGATCACACCGGTCAACTGACGGTTCATCTCTTCAGGATACGGTGAATATTTGTTCCACGTACGCAAGCCCGCCTCGACATGGCCGACTGGAATCTGATTATAAAATGCTGCAAGACTCGCGGCAAATGTCGTTGTCGTATCCCCATGTACAAGCACCATATCAGGCTTCTCAGCCTTCATCACTTCATCTAGCCCTTCCAATACACGGGTCGTAATCTGAGTCAGCGTCTGCCGATCTTTCATGACGTTGAGGTCTGCATCTGGTGTTACCGAGAAAATCTCAAGCACTTGATCAAGCATCTGTCGGTGCTGTGCTGTAACGCAGACAAACGGCTCAAGCTCTTCATATTGACGCAGTTCATGTACGAGCGGCGCCATCTTAATCGCTTCCGGCCGTGTACCGAACACAGTCATAATTTTTTTCCTGGTCAACATTACACCCCATTTACACGTTACTTTGTTCCGTATAGACGGTCTCCGGCATCCCCAAGACCCGGCACAATATATCCATGATCATTCAATTGCTCATCCACAGAGGCTACATAGATATCAATATCCGGATGAAGCTGCTGGAACTTCTCGACACCTTCCGGAGCGGCAATCAAGCACATAAGCTTCATATTGTGGGCGCCGCGCTTCTTCAATGCTTGTACAGCAGCAGCAGCAGATCCACCTGTAGCAAGCATCGGATCTATAACAATCAGCTCACGCTCATTAATATCGCTCGGAAGCTTCACATAATATTCCACTGGCTCTAACGTTTCTGGATCACGATACAAGCCGACATGGCCAACTTTTGCGGCAGGGATCAGCTTCAGCATCCCATCTACCATTCCAAGTCCTGCACGGAGAATCGGAACGAGGCCGACTTTCTTCCCGGCAATTACATTCGTCTTACAAGTCGTAACCGGTGTTTCAATCTCGATTTCTTTCAGCGGCATTTCACGTGTAATCTCATACGCCATCAACATGGCGACTTCGTCTACCAGTTCGCGGAACTCTTTTGTTCCCGTGTTTTTATCCCGAATATACGATAATTTGTGCTGAATTAAAGGATGGTCAAATACGTACACTTTTCCCATCAGGTGAGCCTCCTGTCTGCTTATGAAGATATGTCATTACTATTCACTGTTTTTTACACTGCGATATATTATAACAGACTGAAGTGCGAGATGCACCTGTCATTAAAAAAATCAAAGAATTGATACATATTATGTAAAAAGGCCCCGAATGAACATATAGCTCATTTGGGGCCTTACTATCATGTACGAACATTACATTTGCAGTTCTGGATACATTGGAAACTTCTCGCAGATAGCAGCGACGCGTTGACGCGCTTCTTCTTGCTTTGCTTCATCCTGCGGATTTTTCAGGCATAGAGCCATAATCGCAGCGATTTCTTTCATCGCTTCTTCGTCAAAGCCGCGGCTTGTAATCGCTGGCGTACCAATACGGATTCCGCTTGTAACAAACGGACTTGCCGGATCGTACGGAATGGTGTTTTTATTGCACGTGATACCTACTTCATCTAACAGATGCTCGGCTTCTTTTCCTGTTAAGCTCATGTTACGCACATCAATCAAAATCAGATGGTTATCCGTACCGCCGGAAATTAACGTGAAGCCTTGTTCTTTTAACGACTCGGCTAACTGTTTCGCATTTGCAACGACACGAGCGCTGTATTCTTTGAATTCAGGCTGCAGAGCTTCACCGAATGCTACCGCTTTTGCTGCGATTACATGCATGAGCGGACCACCCTGGATACCAGGGAATACAGACTTGTCAATCGCTTTTGCATATTCTTCACGGCATAAGATCATACCACCACGCGGGCCGCGAAGTGTCTTATGTGTAGTCGTTGTTACGAAATCGGCATACGGTACCGGATTTGGATGATGACCCGTAGCTACAAGACCGGCAATATGTGCCATGTCTACCATCAGGTAGGCACCTACGCTATCGGCGATCTCGCGCAGCACAGCAAAATCAATTTCACGCGGATAAGCACTTGCGCCTGCTACGATCATTTTTGGCTTATGTTCCTCCGCCTTTTTGCGAACATCTTCATAGTCTAGCACCTGCGCTTCTTGATCCACACCGTATTCCACGAAATTGTACAGCGTACCGGAGAAGTTTACCGGGCTACCGTGCGTTAAATGTCCGCCATGGGATAGATTCATACCAAGCACGGTGTCTCCCGGCTTCAAGAATGCAAAATACACGGCCATGTTTGCTTGTGCACCAGAATGCGGCTGCACGTTGGCATGTTCGGCACCGAATAATTCCTTGGCACGATCACGTGCAAGATTTTCTACAATATCTACGCATTCGCAGCCACCGTAATAGCGCTTGCCCGGATAGCCTTCCGCATATTTATTGGTCAATACTGTACCCATCGCTTCCATAACCGCTTCACTGACAAAGTTCTCGGAAGCAATTAACTCGATTTTTGTGCGCTGACGGCCCAACTCCAATTTAATGGCTTCTGCTACTGCTGCGTCTTGTTTTTTAACGTGTTCAAGCATTCTCTCTTCTCCTCCTCATATTAGCTGCATCTATACTAGCGACAACTCTCCTCGATAGGCGTGCGTTCATACACAGCACGCGCTCCCCCGATCAGCTTCGGCCGAGTAACCGCCATTGTTACATGCGCTTCTCCGACCTGCTTGATTCGAGGGCGAACGGGTACAGCTACCGGCTTTAGGTGCATCCCGATAAACGTGTCACCGATGTCAATCCCAGCATCAGCTTGAATTGACTCCACCACTACAGCATCCCGCATTTGCTGAAAAACGTGAGCTGCCATGGCACCGCCGGCACGTGGAACAGGGACAACCATGACCTCAGGCCAACCCAAACGTTCAGCAATCTCTCTCTCTACTACAAGCGCCCGGTTCAAGTGCTCGCAGCATTGAAATGCTACGGAAAATCCGTATTTCTGTCTTACTTCTTCAATGGAAGCATACAGAATATGTGCAACATCTCCGCTACCTGCCGAACCGATTCGTTTCCCGATAATCTCGCTCGTGCTTGTCCCGAATACGACTACATGCTTTTCGCCAAGCGGCTTAGCTGACAATAAATCTTCTATAATGGTGGTGATGTCTTGCTTTATTTGTTGAATCTCCACAGGTTTTCACACTGCCTTTAATCGAGGTTTACTGATTGTTCTCGATGTTTTTGATTTTTTCCACACGACGCAGATGACGCCCTGCGGAAAATTCTGTTTCCAGCCATATTTTTGCAATCTCCAATGCCAGACCTGGTCCAATAACGCGTTCGCCCATCGCAAGAATATTCGTATCATTATGCTCGCGAGTTGCTTTTGCCGTAAAGCAGTCGTGTACGAGCGCACAGCGAATGCCTTTGACTTTATTTGCCGCAATCGACATCCCAATTCCTGTACCGCAAATGAGAATGCCGCGATCGAATTCACCCGCCGCCACTTTCTTTGCTACTGGAAGCGCATAATCTGGATAGTCGACCGAATCTTCACAATTACAGCCGAAATCTTCATATTCAATCCCTGCAGACTCCAGGTACGTTTTAATTTCTTCCTTTAACCGGAAACCGCCGTGATCGGCGGCAATTGCAACTTTCACGTCTAGATTCCTCCGTTTCTGTTATCCATAAGCTTCTCCTGTATTATAACCCATGATTAGCAAATGCATAGAGGATTTTGTTCGGCAAAAATATAAAACCTGTACATTAATGATTATATAACAAAAAACGTTCGGAAATAAAGGGTTTATGGTAAGAAGTTTTTCTCGACATTTCCGGCAATGTTTCCCGGGAAATCGACGAGAATCGACCCCTTAGTAAATAAAAAGCGGGAGATACATATCCCCCGCCCCTTTATTCCTCTATAAATTCCGTAACAACCTGTACCAGTGCACCAAGATCATCAACTAAAGCAGAATGCCCTGTATCAAGATAATGAATACGTGCATTCTCGCCAATGTCTTCTCGTATATCCAACGCCATCTGCTCCGGCACAACTCGATCTTTTCGCCCGCTTATCACAAGGGTCGGCATTGAAATATTCCCAGCCTTGCCATTGCCTTCTCCCATGATCGTAGTCTTATTACTTATATTAAACATCGCAAGCGCATAATCAACATCCACCAGATTGCGCTGTGTAAGCATATCATCTAGATACTTATCATACTGCGCTTCATCCGGTTTCGTATTATGGTAGATGAGCATTTCCCATACCTGCCGCAGCGTCGCTTTATCCTTTGTTTCATATGCGCGTAAAATCGGCAGCACTTGTACAAGATCCTGTGAGATTTCTTCTTTGGTCCGCAGCGGCTGCCTCATATCAGGCTGTCCGTGTTCATCCTTCTTAAATATCGGATAGCCTCGTGTTCCAACAGACGCAAGCAAGATCAGCTTTTCCACCTTATGCGGATGGTCTGCGGCAAAATCCATGCTCACTCCGCCGCCCGTTGACCAGCCCATCAATATAAAAGACGGCAAGCCCACTTGCTGAGCCCATTCATGCAGATCGTCGGCAAAATCATGCAAAGAATTAATCGGTGTATGATAGCTTGATTCTCCAAATCCCCGCAAATCAACAGCATAGATCTTATATTCTGGAGGCATAGCCTCCATCAATACGTCCCAATGCACAGAAGACGTCATATTCCCATGTACAAGTACAAGCGGACGGGTACCCCCTGCACGCTCTCGATAGGCAATTGTTTCTCCGTTTCTAAGTTCCACATAATGTAAAGAGATGTCTGCCATCACGCATTCTCCTCTCTGTTACAGCTGGAATTTCGATACATACTCCTTCAACTGCTCCGATTGCGTACGCAATACCTGTCCTGCCGCCGCAACCTCTTCCATGAATGCAGTCTGCTCTTGAGCCGCATGCGAGATCACTTCCGCACCGCGTGATGTCTCATGCGCTACCTGAGCCACATCACGGGCATCGCGCATCATAACCTCCATGCTCTGGCCCTGCCGCTCAATCAACGCTGCGATTCGCTCTACAGAAGCCACAACTTCGTTTACGGAACCAGAAATATTATGCAGCGCCTGGGTCGTCTGCTCACCACGCTTGGACTCTGTATCCGCAATCGCAACCTGCTCTTGAATCTGCTTCACCGCGTTCGTTACTTCACGCTGCATCTCATCAATCAGTGCGGTAATATTGGAAGCCGCCTTGCCGCTCTCATCAGCAAGCTGCCGTACTTCATCGGCCACTACCGCAAAACCCTTTCCATGCTCACCTGCACGGGCCGCCTCAATGCTTGCATTGAGTGCTAATAGGTTGGTCTGACCAGCTAGTTCACTAACTACTCGAGTAATATTTCCAACCTGGGCCGCATTTTGCTCTAGACGGCGTACGGTAGCAATAGATTGTTCGTTTTCTTTTGCTAATTTATGCATACCTTCCACAAGTGATTCTACGACTTTCCCGCTCTCTGACAGCGTCGTAATCATCTGCTTAGATAATTTCCGAGAACCTTCCGCATGTTCAGTCGCTTCCCTGCACAGCTCGCCGACCGCTTCGACAGACTCCGCCATCGCTTCGGTGTGCTGCGCTTGATTATCTGCGCCATGCGCAATCTGATCCATTGTAATGCTGATCTGCTCAATCTGAGCGGCCGCTTGATCTGATGCAACCGTCAGCTCTGTAACGCTTGCTGCCGCATGCTCAGAAGAGAGGTTAATATCATGAATCATCGTCCGCAAGTTTTGAATCATCGCAGCGAACGAACGAGAAAGCGCAGCAATCTCATCCCTGGAGTTCATCTCCTTAATATCCACGCGCAGATCTCCCGCCGATGCGCGAGAAGCTGCCTGTTCCAATTCAACAATAGGCTTTACAAGCCAACGCGCTACCAGCCAGCCGAATAATCCAGACCAGAAAACACCGAGTGAAAGCGTTACTAGCGTGAATAACCAATGCGGCATAAAATCTGTAACATAATCGCTTATAACAAAAATGAAAAAAGCACTTACACTATACGTAATCGCTGACAAGCCACCGATTCCAAGTACAAGTTTTTTTACCAAACCAAATGAATGGGTCGATCTAGTACTCATATTGCTCCCTCCTGCAGTCAAACAAGATAATATGTCCTTATCTTGTTTATCGGATGGAAGCTATTCTATTTATTAATAAATTTATCTTTTATTATGATGAAAATTTTGCATCCCTTTCAATGATAGTGACCAGGCGAATGAGCGCCTCTTCAATTTCCTTTGCACACTCTTCATACGTAGTAAGGTCTGCACCGAACGGATCTGCTACATCATAATCAGGTGTCTGCCTCTCCAGAATAGCGATTTCATTACGTTCTTCTAGCGTTGCCTGCATAATGCGGTCCCGCCAATCGTCAAGCTTCTCGCGCACCGACTCAAGTCTCGTATAGAGCTTCTGGTATTCATCTTCGAGCGCACGAATTTCTTCACGGTGTTCATCCATGAATGCCTGCTGCTTTGCCTCAAGACGATCATACAACGCATCTAGCTTGCCCAATCGCTCCCCGGTCTCTTCTGATGTATCCGCATATTCTTTTAAGGTATATACTTTCTCCTGGCAATCAGGGAATTGCTGCAACAGCGTATTTTTATGGGACTGTGTCATTGTAATGATCAAATCAGCCCAATCCAGCAACTCATCCGTCACTGTCTGCGACATGTGCTTCTCCGTTATGCCCTTCCGCTCAAGAATTGCAGCGGCATGGCCAGAGGCAGCCGAACCTGCGGACGCAAACAGCCCGGCAGATTTCGCTTCCGCTTTTATTCCTTTATCGGCGGCAATCTTCTTAAAAAGTTTCTCTGCCATAGGACTGCGGCATGTGTTACCGGTGCATACAAACAAAATACGCATCAAATTCTCCCCTTTCCTGCTTTTCACTTACATTGTCGTCTGAATTCTAAAAAATTGCAAGCACCCAAGCATAGTCTGTATTGTTACCCTACCCTTTATCCTTCCTAATCACTCACATAAGTACGTGAAGCAGCGCCATTGCAAGCAAGCTTACAAGCATGCCGGACTGCGCGCTTAATGCATGCATCGCAAGGCCAGCCGGTCCCAGCTCTCTAAAGACAAGATATCCCATCGCACCGATCGCAAATGACATACCGAACGTAACGGACGCAGGACTGGCTACAAAGTATATTCCACCCAGCCAAGCACCCACCGGAATGCATAGACTAATCAGGAAGGCGAGCAGCAGGATATAACGCCGCTGCATCCTGCCAAGCAAAAACGGAGCAGCAAGGCCGACTCCTTCTGGAATGTTATGCAGGGACATCGATAGAGCTATCAACGTACCTGCATGAGGATGCGCTTGGAAACCAGCACCGATTGCCGCCCCTTCCGGAACATGGTGAAAAGCAAGCGCCGCTGCCATCAGCCAACCGGCATTGCGCCAGCTTACCGCCGTGCGCTCCATGCTCGTAAAAGATCCAGAATAATGAGGAGTGCTGTGATGCCCTATAAAATGATGGAGGATATGCAGGAGCAATACACCGAATGAGATACCAAGCACAACACCGTACCACTCCTGTTCACGCAAAGCGGCAGGCAGCAGATCAGCCAGAATCACCAAACCCATAATACCAGCCGACATACCAAGATAAAATGCCATCAGTTTCCTTCCAGGCATTCCGGCAACCAATGTTACCAGCGCACCGACTACAGTCGTCAGACCGGTTCCCATGCTGATTAGCAAAAGTTCGTTCATCATCATACGCCGTGCCTCTACAATAAGAACTTAATCCCGAAGCCTAGCAGGATTAATGCTCCAAAGATTTCACTATATCCTCCCAACCAGTTACCTACCCGACGACCGAGAAGCAGTCCCATTGCTGCAAGTACAGTTCCAAGCACACCAAAGATCAGAACAGCCAGTATGACATTCACCTTAAATAGACCAAATGAAAAACCGACGGAAAGCGCGTCAAGACTTACGCTAAAGCTAAATAGCAAAAGCCCCCAGAATGTTGTTTTCAATAGGGGGCTTCGTTCTTCGTCGCTGAAAAATGAACTCCAAAACATATGAAGCCCCAGCGCCACGAGGATGAATCCTCCAATATACGAAGCGACGTTGCCTACATACGCTGTGAGGAAAAGGCCTAAGCCAATCCCAATCAGCGGCATAACAATATGAAAAAGGCCAATTGTCAAGCTTACTTTTAAAATGGTCAGCAGGCGGATACCGCCCATTCCCATGCCGATACCAAGCGAAAAGGCATCCATCCCCAATGCAACTCCGATCATCAGCAGTGTAAAGAGTTCTCCCCACTGCAGTGCTTCCCAACCCATACCGATTCCTCCTGTCTATAGACGCATGGCTTTATATAGACAAGATATGCGGATGTGGACAGGATATGCGCAGTAGCGTTACAGGTATCGTCCCCCAGCTGCTTTCGCCAAACGATTCATGATCGCAGCGCCGACACCGCTCTCCGGAAAAGTCTCCGCAAAAATCGTATCAACACAGGCTTGATCAAACTGGCGCAGCACGTCATAGAGTCGCCGTGCCACGCTGATCTGATCGCTTCGCGCACCGCAGGGAACAACCGTATATCCACCTTTGTAACTTGGAAGCGATTCTTCTGTCGCTAAAATCCCAACCTTCTTTCCCTCTGCTGCCGCTTCCTTGGCAAAGCCACTGATGCGTGCAGCCATTTCCTCTGGACTATCCCCGCGAACAAGCCACATTTCTCCTTTTGGCGCATAATGCCGATACTTCATCCCCGGTGATTTAGGAGCTATTCCTTCACTGAGCATACCAGGATCAATCGCAACCTCCCCTGTGATCTCGGCAATCTGTTCAGCCGTCACGCCGCCCGGTCTAAGAATGAGCGGCACATCGCCTGTACTATCCACAACCGTTGATTCTACACCGATCCCTGTCGGCCCTCCATCAAGCACACCCGCAATGCGCCCGTCCAAATCTTCGAGTACATGCTGAGCTGTTGTCGGACTCGGTCGGCCTGACAGATTGGCACTTGGCGCCGCAATAGGAAGGCCGGCACATTGAATCAACGCCAATGCAAGCGGATGGTCCGGCATCCGAATCGCTATCGTATCTAGGCCTGCTGAGGCACGCTGAGCTACGCCCGGTTTCTTCTGAAAGACAATGGTCAGCGGACCGGGCCAGAATGCTTCCATTAGCGCTTCAGCCATAGGCGTAACCTCGGCCACAAGCGCATCAAGCTGCGCCCGGTCGGCAATATGAAGAATCAACGGATTATCGCTTGGCCGCCCTTTTGCTGTATAAATTTTTTCTACCGTATCATCGACAAGCCCATTGCCACCAAGGCCGTATACGGTTTCTGTAGGAAATGCAATCAGTTCATTTTGACGCAGCATATCGGCTGCTTCATGCACCTGTGGATAATCTTCTAATCCATCCACAATATTATCCACATTCCAGTATTTTGTCTGTTGATTCATAATATAACCCTCAGTTCTACTAGTTTCTGCTTTCAATCACTCTATTAATGTATCCATCCACTTGTAGATAACTACATATCCACAGCCTGTGGATAGAATGTTAATAACTTATTATATTAATTGTGTATGACTCTTCTTTTTCCAGAAAAATTGATAATAACCAAGCTGAAGCAGAAGATTGGCCGCAAACGCAATCGGATACGCAATCCAGATACCTTCGATCCCAATGCGGTAAGAAAGAATATAAGCGATAGGAACCTCTACGCCCCAGATGGAGATAATCGATAACGCTGTCGGCCAGAACACGGTACCGCTCGACCGCATGATACCCGACATCACACTTCCATGCCCAAAAATAAGGTAACTCCATAGTGTGATACGCAACAATTCATGCGCTAACGCAAGTGTATAGGTCTCAGAGATGAACAGTTTCAGCACTGCATCAGAAAACAAATACGTGAGCGTGATAAGTACACCACCAATCACATAATTCAACACAATACCTGAACGCAGGACCTTCTGCAAACGATCGAATAAACCTGCACCAATCGCCTGTGCTCCGAAGATGGATACAGCCATACCAAGGCTCATCGCAGGCATCATTACGTAACTGGCAATCTGGTTGACCGCCCCATAGGCCGCCGTCGCCAATGAGCCGAATCGGTTAACAAATGAAATCACCGCAATCGTAGCGAGTGAAATCAATACCATCTGTATACTTGTTGGAATCCCGATCTTTATTAATAGTTTAAAAATATCGCTATCAATTTTCAAATGGTGCAGCGCTCTGCGGTTGAAGCGTAGCGGATGATCAACTCTGTGCAGATAGATAAGAAAGATAAGAAACGTAACAAATGAGCCGATCACATTCGCCCATGCCGCTCCATTAATGCTCAACTGCGGGAATCCGAACAATCCAAGTACGAGCAGCGGAGTTAACGCAACAGTCAATACCGTACTAATAATCAAGAAGTAGAAGGGAGTCTTCGAATCTCCCGTTCCCCGAATAAACGTCGTATATGAAATATATAAGAACAGCACCGGCATTGCATAAAAAAAGACACGGGCATACGACGCAGAATCTTCTAAAATATTAGCAGGTGTACCAATAAGGCGCAGTATATCTTCTGCAAAAACGGCACCGATCACAGAGAGCATACCGCCTAAGATAAATGTCGATGTCAGCGTTGTACCCATAATTGCGCGAACTCGCGTGAAGTTCTGCGCTCCGTATGCCTGACCAATCAATACGGAGCTGGCGCTGCCTAGGCCAATAACAAAAGAAATCAAAAAGAAAAACATGGGGAAAAACGCTGATACTGCCGCCAGTGCATTTACACCAATAAAACGTCCAAGCATAATGCTGCTGACTGTACCGCTGATCGATTGCAAAACATTGCTTAGCATAAGCGGAACAAGAAAAAGAAACAGAACACGCCATACCGGCTTGCTGTTATCCACACTACTCTTCCATACTTGCTTCGCACCGCCTTCTTCTGTATCACCAACGATTCCTTTATTTTGCTCCGTGTCTCCGCCTTCGAATTCGGGTTTGTTTCCTTCCATGTTTTCCACTCCCTATCCCGAGTTGTTCCTGATTATCATACCCGCTTTCCCAGGAAAAAAAAAGAAACTCTGCCGCTTTGACAGGGTTCCTTTGTTACGCAAATAACTTATGAAACCATTCAACTAAAAAGAACCGAACTTGAATTTGATCTGTGTCACCGTCTCTGCGGTCAGCACCCGCCTGATTATCCTGTGCCGCCGTATCACCACTGCCAATATCGACAAAGCAAAGTGCCGGAAACAGAACACACCACCAATTCTTTCCTTCGGCATTCCCGATCGTGATTCGTACCGCTTCATACTGGCCCGCCGGAAAAACCTGCGTTCCGTACATCTTCGTTGGAAATTCTGTTGCGGCAAGCTCTACACGGGAAGAATACGAAAATCCCTTTTCTTTGATCGTTTCATCGACAAGCTGTTGCAGCTGCGGCAGATGACTGCCGATTACCGCGCGTGCGTCGTCGATATCCTTCATCTTACCCGCCCATTCTTGAACCGAAACAATCACACGATCACGTATCTCACGCTTTAATTGCTGATCTTCCGGTGTATCGCTGTTCGCAAGAATCCGCAGGCGAATCGACTGCTTAGGCACCATTGTATCAGCAAAGACTGCCAACGCTTCTTTTTGACTCTCCCAACTCATCAATAAAAGAAATAATATAAAAAATAGCAGATAATATCTTTTCATCATTCCCTGTCCCCTTCCCTCTTCCCATGTTCACAGTATGGGCAGGGATGTTAGAGAATAAACCCGCTATCGTAAAAAATACGAGAGAAAAATGATAGAGTTGAGCCTCCGATATTATGCCTGCTTTTCGGAACGCACACCAATCACATGTCGGCCAATACCTGCGAGATCCTTCACAATGTATGCTTCTGAGAATAATCCTGTCTCATCCAACCAGTCTCGAATCATTTCAGCTTGATGAATGCCTACCTCAAAGCCGAGCAGTGCATTTCTTTTCAACACACGAGCCATATCCTGTATCATGCGTCGATAGAATACCAAACCGTCTTCTCCACCATCCAACGCACGAAGCGGTTCATGTCCCTTCACCTGAACATCGAGCTGCGTTACATCATAGGATGGAATGTACGGCGGATTGGACACAAGAATATCCACGCTTCGTCCGCCTTGCAGCAGCGGAGCAAGCAAATCGCCCTGCCTAAATGCAATCTTTTGTTCTACGCCGTGTCGTATCGCATTGCAGCGAGCTGTGGCAAGCGATTCTTGGGCAATATCTGTGGCGGTCACATGCCAATTCGGGCAGCCGAAAGCAGCCAGTGTCACTGCGATCGCACCGCTTCCCGTACCAATATCAGCAACCTCAAGCACAGCTTCCTCAGACCAGATCATACGCGCGCGACGTATAATCTCCTCAACCAACAGCTCCGTTTCCGGGCGCGGAATCAGCACGGAGGGATTCACCTCGAATGCGAGGCCATAAAACTCCTGTTCACCAACAATATACTGCATCGGCTCTCCGGCTGCACGCCGTGCTATTACTACTTGAACCTTCTCCCACTCCGTTGTCGTTAGTCGATACGACATCTGTGAGATAAACTGTGTACGATCCCAATCCAATGCATGGCGAATTGCATATTCCGCAAGAAACGCCGCGTCTTCAATCCCTTTCTCACGTAAAAAACGAGAAGCCTTCTGCAAGGCTTCCCGTACCGTTATGCCGTCCATCCTTACGCCCCTTCGGCGTTACGCATCAATTCCGCCTGCTCATGCAGAACCAGCGCATTAATGATTTCGTCCATCTCGCCGTTAAGGATTTGCTCAAGCTTATGCAGCGTGAGGCCGATACGGTGGTCGGTCACACGACTTTGCGGGAAATTGTACGTACGAATACGTTCGCTTCGATCCCCCGTACCTACTGCGGAACGGCGGGCATCCGCATATTCCGCATGCGCTTCCTGCTGATATTTATCAAGCAGGCGGGCGCGTAGTACGCGCATCGCTTTGTCTTTATTCTTATGCTGCGACTTCTCATCCTGGCACGTTACCACAATACCTGTCGGAACATGCGTGAGACGCACCGCTGATTTGGTCGTATTAACGCTCTGGCCGCCTGCACCACTAGAGCAGAACAAATCTACGCGGATGTCGTTTTCGTTCACATCCACTTCCACTTCTTCCGCTTCCGGCAGAATCGCAACCGTAGCTGTAGATGTATGAATACGACCGCCGGATTCCGTGCTTGGCACGCGCTGTACACGGTGTGCGCCGCTCTCAAATTTAAGACGGCTGTACGCACCTTTACCGTTTACAGAGAAAATAATTTCTTTATAGCCGCCAATGTCCGTTGGAGCCGCCTCAAGAATTTCTACTTTAAACTTATGTTTCGCTGCATAACGTGTGTACATCTCAAATAAGTCAGACGCAAACAACGCAGCCTCATCACCGCCGGCTGCACCACGAATCTCAACGATCACGTTCTTGTCATCGTTCGGGTCCTTCGGCAGAAGCAATACGCGAATTTGCTCTTCGAGTTCTTCCTTCTTCTCTTCAAGCTCGCCAATTTCCATCTTGACCATCTCGCGCATCTCATCATCGAGCTTCTCTTCAAGCATGTCTTTGGCGTCCTGCCATTGTTGTGTTATCTCTTTATATTCGCGATACGCTTGTACCGTCTCTTCTATGTCGGATTGTTCCTTGGAATATTCACGCAGCTTAACCGGGTCATTCATGACTTGCGGGTCGCATAGCAGCTGCGTCAATCGCTCATACCGCTCAACAACCGATTCCAATCGCTGTAGCACGGTTCTTCACCTCATTTTTTAATTCCATAGCATAACAGTATAATTATAGTCAAAATTCTATAGAAAAACAAGATATTCATGCTTTGGTAAATGAGAAAAACGAAGATAAAGCAAACAGGCACGCATTTGCGCACCTGGCTTCCTCTTCTTCTGTTACTTCATTTTGCCGCCTAGATCATTCATGTGGATGCGATAGTTGTTAATCGGTGTGCCGCTGCGAATACCGTCTCCAATATCCTGAATACGAGTGAAGATACCTGTATCCGAACTGACACGTACATCATAGCGCGGCATTTTCTGCTGCACACGCTGGCGGACACGCTCTTTAATATCAGCAGCCTCTTTAGACGTACGCACCGTATCAGCAAGCGTGATTCCTACATATGCATGGCCTCCGTTAATCACTACGCTTGCACGCTTCACCTTAGCTACCTGCACAGCTACATTAGCCATGCTATCGGCCTCTGCCTGCACATCGCGCACATCATTGCGCCCTGTCACCAGATTCGGGTTAAGATCGCTTCCGACGAGTACACGAGTCGTTTTCTCCGGCTTTGTTCCGTTATATTCATTCACCTGCACCCCGTTCTCTCTGGGGGCTGCACCTTGTTTCTGATTCGTATTACAGCCTGTAGCGAGCAGCAGGCTAAGCCCTAAGATGGCCACATGCACTATTTTCTTCATAACTGTAAGCCCACCTCCTCATCTGTAGTGTTTGCTAAGAGGTGGTGGGCTTATGCGCCCTTCTTATATAAGCTACGGGAGTGAAATGTTACCGTGCATGCTATGCGGATGCTTGTAGCACTTCCGGCACACAGGCATATAGCTGTCATTGCCGCCAATCTGGATCTGCTCGCCTTCATATACAGGCTCTCCTTCTTTTACACGCAATACCATCGTCGCTTTGCGATCGCAGAACCAGCAGACGGTCTTGATCTCCTCTATTTTGTCGGCATACAAAAGCAATGCTTCACTGCCTTCGAACAGATGATTGGAGAAATCATTTTTCAACCCATATACAATGACCGGCACCTTAAGGTCATCTACAATTTCGGTTAGTTGTAGAATATGATGCCTGCCTAAAAATTGTCCTTCATCTACAAGGACGCAATGCGGCAGACCGCCCTGATTCCTCTCAACAATCGTCTTCATATTGGTCTCTTCGCCGACAACAATGGCCTCACGCTTTAGTCCAATGCGGGAAGCAACATATCCTTGTCCGTATCGATTATCAACCATAGATGTGAAGATTATGACTCGCTTGCCCTGCTCCTCATAATTATGTGCTACCTTTAGGATTTCCACCGATTTACCGCTGTTCATTGTACCATAACGAAAATAAAGTTGTGCCATGCTGAATCTCCTTCCAACCTATCCATCTTATCTCGAAAGAAAGGTCGGGAAAAGAGGGAATAAAAAGGCATTAAAAAACAGACAGGCATGACGGCCTGTCTGTTTTGGTAACATACAATTACTTGATGTTGTATTTCTTTTTGAAACGATCTACACGTCCACCAGCGTCAACAAATTTTTGTTTACCAGTGAAGAAAGGATGGCACTCGGAGCAGATCTCCACGCGCAAGTTTTCTTTCACTGAGCCGGTTTCGAACTCGTTACCGCAAGCGCAAGTAACTTTAGTCAATTTGTAGTCAGGATGAATATCCGGTCTCATTTCGTTCACCTCTTTCTGCCCTGAATCTTTACGAAACAGAGTTACAATCAAACACAATATAGAAGAATTATATCACGCATATATCCACTTTGCAATTACTGTTACAGAAATTTTTATACCGTTAATGTCTTCTTCCGAAGCTCTTGAAATTCCACTGGAGGGATGTGCGTATAGGAACCGATGATAACATCCGGAAGCTCTTGACGGTAAATATCAAGCGCCTGCTTCATGCCAAATACTTCGCCTTGAGCTGGTGGAATCATAGCCAGATAACTCTCTGGATCAATGTTTAAGTTACGCATCTGAATCAAACGAATGCCATTCTTGCGAATAAATTCAATCATCGCTTCCATCTCTTCCTCTCGGTCGAATACTCCCGGGAACACAAGATAGTTGATGGACGTATACACACCTTTGCCGCTCGCATAAGAAGCTGACTTCGCTACGTTCTCTAGCGTATAGGCACGAGGACGATAGTAGGCATTATAATGCTCATCGATGGCACTAATGGTACTGATGCGCATCAAATCAAGACCAGCATCTACAATCGCCTTAATATGATCCGTTAATCCGGCGTTCGTGTTAATGTTAATAAAACCTTCTCGGGTCTTTTCACGGACACGGCGCATCGCCTGTGTAATGATCGCAGCCTGTGTAGACGGCTCGCCTTCACAGCCTTGTCCGAAGCTAATGATGGATTCAGGTGTCTTGAGGTGATGAAGCATGACTTCCACCAGCTCGTCTACCGTCGGCTTGAAATTCATCCGGGTCTGCGGCGCAGGGAATCCGCTGTCATCCGGCTGTTCAGAGATACAGCCATAGCACCCTGCATTGCAGGAATACGATACCGGCAGCCCCGCCTCCCAGCGATTGAAGAATGTATTGGATGCCGTTAAGCACCCATAACCAAGCGTACAGTTGCTTAAATGGGTAAATACGCGGTTCTCCGGGTATTGCTGTACTGTATTTTTGACCAATTTTTCTTTTTCGTCTTCGGGAAAATTCAACGGGTTCCACTTATGCGTAGCATCCGATTGCTCCCCCGCTACATAAAACGCATTATTGTGCCACACCACAGCCGTGTAGCCAAAAAGCGGGAGCTTATCATCCTTGTTAGCTTTTACATATCCGGGAAGCATAAGACGAGTGAATCCCTGCGGCATCAGCGCACCTACCGCCTGATACTCATTTAATCGAATCATCTCACCAGTTGCAGGGTCCATACCAACCGGGTGGCAATTCGGCAGACTGACTAACGTAGCGCCTTCCGGAAGCGGGATCAACTCCTCTTCAAGAAGCTCCATGATAGCGTCACCGCCCCGGCCCAGTCCGAACAACTCGGGATGATCATAGACCTGCCCCTGCTGATCTGCATATACAAGATACATATATCAATGCTCCTTAGCTCTCTTTGTTCGTAAGCACGTCACTGTCAATACATCCGAAACATTATAATTCACACGCAATAAAAAAGTCAAAGATTGTACTCTTAGCAAATTTCCCTATAATTATATCATTACATCAAATGAACGTAATCCTACTTTATGCTAAGGAGATGGACAGTGTATGGCACCATCACAGCCAAACAGAAAAAAAACTCTGTTATCACTGGAGAATATCAGCCCGCCTCAATTGCTTGTCATCGGATTTGGCTTCATTATTTTCCTTGGCACTTTCCTGTTAACCCTGCCCATTGCGACCGTAGACGGCCAAGGCCTCTCCTTCATCAATGCGCTGTTCACAGCTACGTCCGCAACCTGTGTGACGGGACTCGTTGTTGTCGATACCGGCACGACATTCACAACGTTTGGACAGTTGACCATTCTCAGCATGATTCAAATCGGCGGCCTTGGCTTCATGACTGTGGCCACATTATTTACCATCCTGCTCGGCCGCAGAATTTCATTGCGCCAGCGCTTACTCATCCAGGAATCGTTGAATCAGATCAGCTTAGAGGGCATGGTACGGCTTGTAAAAAGCGTTCTGCTGTTTACATTCCTGTTCGAAACAGCAGGTGCCATCCTTCTTACGATCCGCTGGTCTTTTGATACAGACTGGCAGAGCGCCTTATATTTAGGTATTTTCCATGCGATCTCAAGCTTCAATAATGCCGGGTTCGATATTATGGGCGACTTCAAAAGCATGACCGAGTATGTAAGCGACCCTACCGTAAATCTTGTCATTATGATACTGGTTATCTTTGGCGGGCTTGGATTTATCGTCATTGCGGAGCTGATGCAATTCCGCGAACGGCGAAAGCTCTCTTTACACACCAAGGTCGTACTGTCTTCTAGCGCGCTGCTTATTGTGATAGGTGCGCTGGTGATCTTTCTTATCGAATTCAACAACGCTAAAACGTTAGGACCACTCAACTGGTCAGGAAAAATCCTCGGTTCGTTTTTTCAATCTGTGGTTGTGCGCACAGAAGGCATGAACTCCCTATCCATTGGAGATCTGCACCAATCCTCGCTGTTCTTTATGATTATTCTTATGTTTATCGGTGCTTCTCCAAGTTCAACCGGGGGCGGTATTAAGACGACGACATTCGTTACACTACTTGGTGCGGTATGGTCCATGATTCGCGGAAAGGGTGATGTGGTGTTTTTCAAACAGCGCATCGAAGAAGATAAGGTATACAAAGCGCTAACCATTACTATGGCATCCATGCTCCTTGTCATCACTTCAACGATGATTCTCTGCATTACCGAGACCCAAGATGATTTTCTGACCATACTGTTTGAAGCCACTTCCGCTTTCGGGACGGTTGGTATATCTATGGGCTTAACACCTCATCTCACAACCGCAGGCAAGGTGATCCTCTCTATCCTCATGTTCGCCGGTCGTCTCGGGCCGCTAACCGTCGCATTCGCTCTTAGCTGGGATCGAAGAAAAAAGCATTTCCGCTATTCGGAAGGAAAAATTATTATCGGATAATCCTTCTTTCAGACGAAACCGTCCCGAAGTTGCCGATCTACAGCAGCCAGGGACGGCTTGTTTGCTTAAAACATACCCATCCACTGCGCTCCAAGAATGAATAAGCCAAGCACCCAGACATACATAGCAAAGCCCTTTAACGAACCACGCTTCAGCAGGCCGATCATCCAGCGCACCGCAACATAGCCGAACAGCGCAGAAAAAAATGCGCCGAATAGAAGGGGGGAAAGTCCAATAACTTCCCGGCTCTCTCCGGTTACTACCTTCACGCTCTGCAGCAGTACACCTCCCCCTATTGCGGGAAGGGAGAGCAAAAAGGAAAAGCGGGCCGCAGCCTCCCTGTCCATACACCGAAACAGCGAAGCCGCAATCGTAAGACCGGAGCGAGATAATGCAGGCAGGATCGCAGCCGCTTGAAAACAGCCGATAAATAATGCGTCCCTATACGATATTCTCTCAAGCGATTTTTCCCCTCGGTTTTTCCAACCATCCGCCAGCCACAATACTACACCTGTCACTAAAAATTCATAGCCGACTGTGATACCTGTCCGAGAAATTCCTTCAAAGAAGTCCTCAAAGATAAGCCCTACCGCAACCGCAGGTAATGTACCGACAATAAGCAGGCCTGTAAGCTTATTGAATGGTCTTTTGATAATCTCGATAACATCGTCGCCATAAACGGCCAGCACAGCGAACAGCGTACCGATATGCAGCATCGTATCAAGGAATAAACCCGCCTCGTCCAATCCGAAAAGGTGGCGGCCTATATACAGATGCCCTGTACTGCTGACGGGAAGAAACTCGGTCAGCCCCTGAATGATGCCAAGTACAATAGCCTGAAGCTCGTTCATAGTTTTTCTCCTTTTTCTATCCACTATATGAACAAGCAACGGCAAGTATGGCTTATCAACAAATCTTGCATAAAAAAAGAAGAGCAAAGGAACTAAGTCCCCTCTCTTCTTCACATATACTACCCTACTATGAACGTGATTTATTCCCTGGCTTCTTAGCCGCTTCAAAAGCAAGCGAATCAAGGAACTCCTGATTGGTCTTCGAATCTCCCAATCTTTTAATAAACGCTTCCGTAAATTCATTACTATCATGAATGGATTTGCGCAGCGCCCAGATCTTCTCCAGATCTTCCTTCGCAAAGAGCAGTTCTTCTCTTCGCGTACCGGAACGGCGGATATCAATCGCCGGATAGACGCGGCGCTCGGCAAGCTTACGGTCTAGATGCAGCTCCATGTTGCCCGTACCTTTGAACTCTTCATAAATCACATCATCCATCCGCGACCCCGTCTCGATCAGCGCCGTAGCCAGAATGGTCAGACTGCCGCCTTCTTCCACGTTGCGCGCAGCCCCAAAGAAGCGCTTCGGACGATGGAACGCCGCAGGATCAATACCACCAGAAAGCGTCCGTCCGCTTGCCGGCACGGTAACGTTGTAGGCACGTGCCAGACGGGTAATGCTATCAAGCAGAATAATGACATCCTTTTTGTGCTCAACAAGACGCAGCGCACGCTCAAGCACTAATTCCGCTACTTTGATATGATTCTCTGGCAACTCATCAAATGTAGAGCTTACGACTTCCCCTTTCACAGAACGCTGCATATCCGTTACTTCTTCCGGTCTTTCATCAATTAAAAGAACGATTAGCTCAGCATCAGGATGATTAGTTGCAATACTGTTGGCAATCTCTTTTAACAGCATGGTTTTTCCTGCTTTTGGCGGAGCGACAATCAAGCCGCGCTGGCCAAAACCGACAGGTGCGATCAAATCAATAATACGGGAAGACACTCTGGTAGGCGATGTCTCAAGTACCATTTTTTTCTGAGGATAAAGAGGCGTAAGCGCCGGGAAGTGGAGACGCTCTGGAGAACTCTCAGGAGGCTCACCATTGACTGCATCAACGTGCAGTAGCCCGAAATACCGTTCATTTTCTTTTGGCGGCCGTACCTTACCTGACACTCTGTCTCCGGTTCGCAAGTCAAAGCGACGGATTTGTGAAGCAGAGATATAAATATCCTCCGCACTTGGCAAATAATTGACAGGGCGCAGAAAGCCGAATCCATCCGGATGCGTATCAAGCACACCCTCCATAAACATATGCCCCTGTTTCTCCGCCTGGGCTTGTAGAATCGCAAAGATTAATTCGCGTTTCTTAAATGTGCCGTAATAAGGAATCTGATATTCTTTTGCCAGCTTATACAGCTCCGTTAACTTCTTTTCTTCCAATTGTGCTAAATTCATTTCCATATGCCGTTCGAACACCACACTTTTCTTAATTAATGACCAGTCTAACCGTTTCTTCGCCCTACTAGTCTTTTACGACAAACTGAGGCTTACGCTCAAGGCGGTGCTGGCCATCAATAAAGCGGACCGTACCGGACTTGGCTCGCATAACAATGGATTGTGTAAATGCACTGGTACCTTCAAAGCGTACGCCTTTTAACAACTCACCATCCGTTACACCCGTCGCTGCAAAAATACAATCGTCACCCTTTACAAGGTCTTCCATGAGCAGTACTTGATGCGGATCAGCAAGCCCCATCTTTTTGCAGCGCTCGATTTCCGCTTCGTTATAAGGAACTAGACGACCTTGGAATTCACCACCTAGACATTTGAGTGCCACAGCGGCAATTACTCCTTCAGGCGCACCACCAATACCGAACAGGATGTCTACACCCGTATGTTCGAACGCGGTATTGATTGCACCGGCCACATCACCGTCAGAGATCAACTTAATACGTGCACCCGCTTCACGGATTTCTTCGATGATTTTCTCGTGGCGGTCACGGTCCATCACACAAGCAACCAGGTCACTGATATCTTTTCCTTTGGCCTGAGCGACCGCTCTTAGGTTATCAATAATCGGTGCGGTAATATCTACCTTGCCTGCCGCTTCCGGACCTACCGCCAGCTTGTCCATGTACATATCCGGCGCATGCAGCAGGTTTCCCCGGTCCGCTACAGCCAATACAGTTAGTGCATTCCATGTTCCTTTTGCCACGATATTGGTGCCTTCAAGCGGATCAACAGCAACATCCACCTCTGGACCTACTCCTTGACCCAGTTCTTCCCCAATATACAGCATAGGCGCTTCATCCATCTCACCTTCACCAATCACGACTGTCCCCTGCATCGGTACGGTATCAAATACAGCTCGCATCGCAGTGGTTGCGGCATCATCTGCTTCTTCCTTTTTGCCTCGTCCCATCCAACGAGCGGATGAAAGTGCTGCTGCTTCCGTTACACGAACTAATTCCATTGTTAAACTGCGTTCCATTACTCTGTCATCTCCTGTTCCGTTAGTAAACTTTCTCAATCGGTTTTTCTCGCCACATGACAGCGCCCAAACTCTTAAGCTTGTCTTCTAACTCGGCATAGCCTCGGTCAATGTGATGGACACCCGTAACTTCTGTTATGCCATCCGCCATCAATCCGGCAATCACAAGCGCGGCACCTGCGCGCAAATCCGTTGCAACGACCTTTCCCCCAATAAGCGGGGTCGGGCCTTCGATAACGGCTGAGCGCCCTTCGACCTTAATTTTTGCTCCCATGTTCAATAAATGCTCTACATGCTTAAAACGAGCATGATAAATATTGTCGGTGACAATACTTGTACCGGTAGCACACGTTAATAGAGAGGTAATAGGCTGTTGAAGGTCGGTGGGAAATCCGGGGTAAGGGAGCGTTTTAATATCGATTGCTTCATATGCATCTCCGCCCATGACATGAACGGCATCATCATCTTCATCCACCCGTACATTCATCTCTCTAAGCTTCGCTGTGAGAGATTCAAGGTGGCGGGGAATCACATTGTCAATCACCACATCTCCACGAGTTGCCGCAGCAGCAATCATATACGTACCCGCTTCAATTCGATCCGGAATGATCGAGTGCCTGCAATTACGCATCTTCTCTGTTCCTTCAATCCGAATGACATCCGTTCCTGCTCCTTTAATGCTGGCACCCATGGCATTCAGCAGCGTGGCCACATCGATAATCTCCGGTTCTTTGGCTGCATTCTCAATCACAGTTTTTCCTTTGGCCCGGCAAGCCGCCAGCATAATATTAATGGTAGCACCAACACTGACCACATCAAGGTATAATTTATTACCAATAAGTTCATTTGCTTGAATATGTAAAGAGCCATGCTCATGCGAAAGTGTGGCACCCAATGCTTCAAAACCTTTTATATGCTGGTCGATGGGTCTTGGCCCTAAATTACAGCCGCCCGGCAGACCGATAATCGCTTCCCCGAATCGTCCTAACATCGCGCCCATCAAATAATAGGAGGCTCTTAACTCTTTGATCTTACCGTTTGGCATGGGCTTGGGTTCCATGTTGGTAGAATCGATGCGCAGCGTATCGTTGTCACGTTCTACAACCGCACCTAAATCCTGCAGAATCTCACTATAAATATGGACATCGCTAATATCGGGCACATTCTCAAGTACAACTTCAGCGCCCGCAAGAATCGCAGCAGGAATTAGTGCTACTGCACTGTTTTTAGCCCCGCTAATCTGAATTCTTCCCTGCAGCTTCTGCCCGCCTTTGATAAATAGTTTCTCCACAGCTCGATTCTCCTTACTCAATGGGAAAAAGCACCTTTTCCTTATATCTTTTGAAAAGGTGCTTCTCTCCTCTATTATTTTTGCTGCGCTTCCTGCCAATCCGCAAGAAAACGTTCGATGCCTGAATCGGTCAGCGGATGCTTGACCATCTGACTGAAGATTTTATACGGGATGGTCGCAATGTCTGCGCCCATCTTTGCGCACTCTACTACATGCAGTGGATGGCGTACGCTTGCCGAGATAATTTCCGTCTCGATATCATGCACATCAAAAATCTGAGCAATATCAGAGATCAATTGAAGACCATCCTGAGAGATATCATCTAATCGTCCTAAGAACGGGGACACGTACGTTGCTCCAGCACGAGCCGCAAGCAGAGCCTGTGTTGCCGAGAACACAAGCGTTACGTTCGTTTTGATTTTTTTCTTTGTAAAGTATTTAACGGCTTTTAGACCTTCCACCGTCATCGGCACTTTAATCACGATGTTTTTGGAGAGAGAAGCGAGCTTCTCGCCTTCTTCAATCATGCCTTCCGCTTCGAGGCTGATGACTTCGGCGCTGATCGGTCCATCGATAATGTCGATGATCTCTTTTAGCGTCTCTTCAAAGTCCCGACCTTCTTTTGCGACTAGGGACGGGTTGGTCGTAACACCGGCTAAGACGCCCCACTCGTGTACTTCGCGAATTTCATTTACATTTGCTGTATCAATAAAAAATCTCATGGTCCACTCCTTCTGTCGTTATGCTGACAAAATGGTGTTACGCTTGGTTGCTGCTTCCAAACTCGCGCATCTTTCCTTTAACCGTTTCTTTAATGGTGTCACGTGCTGGTCCTAAATATTTGCGCGGATCATACAGTTCCGGTTTTTCTTCTAGCACTTTGCGAACCGTTTTGGCCGACTCGATCTGATTCTCTGTATTCACGTTGATTTTGGCTGTGCCAAGAGAAATCGCACGCTGAATATCTTTTGTCGGGATACCCGTACCCCCGTGCAGTACAAGCGGAACCCCCGTCAAATTCATAACCTCTTCCATTCTATCAAAACCCAGGTTCGGCTCGCCTTTGTACGGTCCATGTACAGAACCAAGGGCTGGAGCAAAGCAATCTACGCCAGTCTCGCGTACAAGCTTATCACACTCTTCAGGGACCGCATACATCGCTTCCGCATCCGCAACCACCAGGTCATCTTCCTGACCGCCGATCCGTCCAAGCTCTGCTTCTACAGACACACCAAGCGCATGCGCTACGTCTACCACGCGCTTCGTCAAGGCGATATTCTCTTCGAGCGGGTAATGCGAACCATCAATCATAACGGATGTGAATCCTGCATGAATAGCTTCCACGCACTTCTCAAAAGATGAGCCATGATCTAAGTGAATCGCCACCGGTACGGTAACTTTATATTCTTCCATCAGCGCTTCTACCATCGCTACAACCAATTTGAAACCGCCCATGTAACGAGCTGCACCTTCACTTACTCCAAGGATGACAGGAGATTTTTCTTCTTCCGCAGCCTGCAGAATGGCCTGCGTGAATTCAAGGTTGTTCAGGTTAAACTGACCGACTGCATACTTTCCCTCTACGGCTTTGTTTAACATGTCTGTCATCGATACTAATGGCATATGTAAGATCCTCCTTGTTTTGTGCATACTCTTACTCAAACATTGCTTATTATACCACAATGGAAGTTTAGCATGCGAGTTGCTTATTTACCGCTGTTCGCAGTTCATCAATGTCAAATGGCTTAGTAAAATGCGTCAATGCACCGAGTTCCGTCGCCTCTTTAATCATATCCAATTCACCATAGGCTGTCATCATAATGACCTTTGTATCTGGGGCGATTTTTTTAATTTCTTTTAAAATCTCAAGCCCATCCATCCCTGGGATTTTCATATCCAGAATCACAAGATCCGGCGAATCACCTACAACAATCTCTAATGCCTGCTTTCCGTTTGCTGCCTGAAAGGTTTGGTATCCTTCTTTTCCAAATACCTCAAAAAGCAAGACGCGAATCCCGTATTGGTCATCAACAATCAATACTTTCTTATCCTTCATGTTGTGTCCCCCTTCGACTCTTAACCCATACAGTATGTATTGCTTGTTCCCACATTTATATATTGTAAGATTCGCTATATACTAAAAAATTCCTGCCATTTCGCATGAGGCCTACAGAAAAAAAGGCAAGCCAATTCGGCCTGCCTTTTACACATTTTTCTTTATTTTTTAAGCTGGAGTGCAGCGCCAACAAAATCGCGGAAGAGCGGCTGTGGACGATTCGGACGGGATGCGAATTCCGGATGGAATTGGCTTGCCACAAACCAAGGATGCTCTGGAATTTCAACGATTTCTACCAGACGACCGTCAGGCGATGTGCCGCTGAACTGCATACCAGCTTCCTTCAGCGCTTCACGGTATTGGTTATTGAATTCGTAACGGTGGCGGTGACGCTCATATACGAGGTCTTCACTGTAAGAAGCGTGTGCCAGCGTGTCTTTTTCCATTTTGCACGGATATAGACCAAGACGCATCGTACCACCAAGATTTTCGATGTCCTTCTGATCCGGAAGTAAATCAATCACCGGATACTGGGTAGAAGGGTTGATTTCTGAACTGTTCGCGTCTTTGAGGCCGACAACGTGACGGGCAAATTCAATCACGGCCACCTGCATACCTAGGCAGATGCCGAGGAACGGAATCTTGTTCTCACGTGCATATTTAGTAGCAATAATTTTACCTTCTACACCGCGGTCGCCAAAGCCGCCTGGAACGAGAATACCGTCCACATGCCCTAAAAGCTCGGCTACATTATTCTCATACACTTCTTCTGCATCTACCCACTCAATACTTACATCCGCATCGTTTGCATAGCCCGCATGGTACAGTGCTTCAGCGACGCTCAAATACGCATCATGCAGCGCTACATATTTACCAACGATTGCAATGGTTGTTTTGTGGGAGAGATTTTTGATCTTGTGAAGCATTTGCTTCCATTCTGTCATGTCCGCTTCCGGGCAAGTGAGGTTCAGATGGTTGCATACATAGTCATCCATGCCCTGTGCTTTAAGTTCCAACGGCACTTCATACAGAGATTCAGCATCTGCCGCTTCAATAACGGCTTTTGGATCGATGTCGCAGAAGAGGGCGATTTTGTCTTTCATATCTTGAGACATCGGATGCTCAGTACGGCATACAATTACATTTGGCTGAATACCCAGGCTGCGCAGCTCTTTTACACTATGCTGGGTTGGCTTCGTCTTCATCTCGCCGGCAGCCGCCAGATACGGCACCAGTGTACAGTGAATGTACATCACATTATCGCGGCCTACATCACTCTTGATCTGACGGATTGCTTCAAGGAAAGGCAAACTCTCGATATCCCCTACCGTACCGCCGATTTCCGTAATGACTACATCAGCATTCGTCTCGCGGCCAGCGCGGAAAACGCGTTCTTTAATTTCGTTTGTAATATGGGGAATCACTTGCACAGTTCCACCCAAATAGTCGCCACGACGCTCTTTGGTAATAACCGATGAGTAGATTTTACCTGTCGTAACATTGCTGTTCGAGTTCAGGTTAATGTCAATGAAGCGCTCATAGTGTCCTAAATCGAGATCTGTCTCCGCCCCGTCTTGTGTAACAAACACTTCGCCATGCTGATACGGACTCATTGTACCTGGATCCACATTGATGTACGGATCAAATTTTTGAATCGTTACCTGTAAGCCACGGTTTTTCAATAAACGTCCTAGAGAAGCGGCAGTAATTCCTTTACCCAGAGAAGATACCACACCGCCGGTTACAAATATATACTTTGCCATACAAATAAACCCCTCTTTCTTTGCCCATTCAATACTTTTCCACAAAACAATTTGCTATATGAACCTAGAAAATAAAAAAAACAAAAGCGCGACCCAACCGAGTTCTCGGAGGGGCACTTTTGTTTTTGTTGATTAACAGGAATCAAAAAACTTTTAAAGCCCAAAAAGTATTTTATCTTCCCTTGTATTACATGTCAAGTTCTTCGTCTTCGTCATCGCTGTCTAATTCTTCTTCCTCTTCTTCTAGATCGGATTCGAATTCTTCTTCAGCCTCTTCTTCATCATCGAAGTCGTCATCAACTGTTTCATCTTCTTCATCGTCATCATCTACATCGTTCACATTGTCATTATCAATCTCATCATATTCTTCTTCGAGATCATCATCGAAGTCATCGTCATCATCATCAAGTGCAAATTTCGCACGGAAGCCACCTTCCGCCGATTCTTCTTGCGTCTCTACAAGATACCAGCGCTTTAAGCCCCATAGGTTATCACCGAGGCAGATGAAACGACCATCAAGATTAATCTCCGTATAAACTTGTGCGATCATATCCATCGCTTCAGATTCTGACATATCTTTCATCTGGGTCAGTTCTTTGTACAAATCACGGTAATACGCCGGTTTTTTTGATTGGTTCAACATTTGATAAGCGAGATCTACCATCGCCATTTCGTTGATTTTTTCCGCTTCCAGGTTCAAAGCATTGCTCAACCTCGGCACTTCCCTTCTTTACAGGTATTCAGCAACGAGACGCGGCTTTTGCACGCCCCGGACATACTATCCCTATTATTCAGCATTCCTTATTTTATACAATTTCAGACCTAAATTGCAAGGGCATAGTGCAAGACATAAAAAACAAGCCGCTTCACTCGCAAGAAAAGCGGCTCATTCCCTACTATAAATGTGAAGAAAAAAGCCGCCAGCGGCGATACTTTTTTACTCATTGAGAAAAAGACGAGAAAAAATGATCTCGCCTTTTTCTTTCAACCTAACGAAGTTTCCTGACCGAGCCAGCAAGGGCCGGCACATAGAAAAAAGCAGTAGAAGGTGATGCATTTTTCTTTTCCACTCCAGTGAGGCCAATTAAACAAACCAATAAAGCCCTGCCACTGTCTCCCTCTTCGAGCGGCCCAGATGTTTGGCAGGGCGGTTTGTTTATTGGATAGAGCGTACGACTTGCTTCTGCGTAGAAAAGAAAACTAGCAAGCCGTGGACTGCTTTTTTCTGTTACATATTACGGCGATACTGGCCGCCTACTTCATAAAGCGCACCTGTAATCTGACCAAGACTTGCAACTTTCACCGTTTCCATTAGTTCCGCAAAAATATTTCCATTTGCACGAGCCACTTCTTTGAGGCGCTGCAGGGCAGCGGAAGCCGCGTCTTGATTACGCTCCTGGAATGCACGCAGATTATTGATCTGCTGCACCTTCTCCTCTTCCGTAGAACGGGCGAGTTCAATCTCGTAATCATCTTCAGAAGAATTCGGATTGAGGAACGTATTCACCCCAATAATCGGCAATTCACCATTATGCTTCAGCGTCTCATAGTAGAGTGACTCCTCTTGGATCTTGCTGCGCTGATATTGTGTCTCCATCGCACCTAGCACACCACCACGATCACTGATACGCTGGAACTCGGCCAATACGGCTTCTTCTACGAGATCAGTCAGCTCTTCAATAATGAATGAACCCTGCAGTGAGTTCTCATTCTTAGCAAGACCAAGCTCTTTAGTAATAATCATCTGGATTGCCATTGCACGGCGCACAGAGTTCTCTGTAGGCGTCGTAATCGCCTCATCATACGCATTCGTATGCAGTGAGTTGCAATTGTCGTAGATGGCCATAAGCGCCTGCAGCGTCGTTCGAATATCATTAAAGTCCATCTCTTGTGCATGCAGCGAACGACCGGATGTCTGAATATGGTACTTCAGCTTCTGACTGCGCTCATTGCCGCTATATTTATTCTTAATGACAGTAGACCAAATACGGCGAGCTACGCGTCCAAGCACGGTATACTCCGGATCTAGGCCGTTGCTGAAGAAGAACGACAGATTCGGTGCAAAGTCATCGATATTCATGCCGCGGCTTAAGTAGTATTCTACATACGTAAATCCATTAGCCAGCGTGAAGGCCAATTGAGAAATCGGATTGGCTCCCGCTTCAGCAATATGGTAGCCGGAAATACTTACCGAATAATAGTTGCGGACATAGTTTTGAATAAAGTATTCTTGGATGTCCCCCATCATCTTCAAAGCAAACTCAGTCGAGAAGATGCACGTATTCTGTCCCTGATCTTCCTTCAAGATATCCGCTTGAACGGTACCACGTACATTCTTGAGGGTATATTCTCTTACCTGCTTCATCTCTTCCGCATTCGGCTCGCGTCCGTTCTCTTCCTTAAACATATCAATCTGCTGCTGGATTGCAGTATTCATATACATCGCAAGAATAATCGGTGCAGGCCCGTTAATCGTCATCGATACGGATGTGGACGGGTGGCATAGGTTGAAGCCCGCATACAGCTTCTTCATATCATCCAATGTACAAATATTAACGCCGCTCGTACCGATTTTACCGTAGATATCCGGGCGGTAATCCGGATCTTCTCCATACAGAGTTACACTGTCGAAAGCCGTGCTTAGGCGCTTCGCCGTATCGTCTTTAGACAGGTAGTGGAAGCGGCGGTTCGTGCGCTCCGGCGTACCTTCGCCCGCAAATTGACGTTTCGGATCTTCCCCATCACGTTTGAACGGGAACACGCCTGCCGTATATGGGAAGTAACCCGGAAGATTCTCGCTCATAGACCAGCGAAGAATCTCGCCAAAGTCTTCAAACTTCGGCATGGACACTTTTGGAATACGCGTACCGGAAAGTGATGTCGTGTATAACTTTGTCACGATTTCTTTGTCGCGTACTTTTGTAACGAACTCATCCTGCTGGTACGCTTCCTTGAGCGATTTCCAGTTATCGAGGATTTTCTTGCTTTCCGGATGCAGCTGCTCCTCATAATGCGCGATGAGCTTCTCCAGTTCTTGCAGCAGTTCAGACGCAATCTCCCCATCTTTACCTGCGAACTCTTCTCTTGCGCCCTTCAATTGGAATAGCTTACGCGCAACTTGTACCTGCTGCTCCGTATACTTTTTGTATTGGTGTACTGTACTTGCGATTTCCGCTAAATAATGAACGCGGTCAGATGGAATAATATATTTTTTCTTGGATTTCTGATCGCCGGTAATATCAATTGTTGTCTTCCATTCCATGCCCAGCTTCTCAGAGATTACTTTCATCAAGTTAACGAACAGAACATTCGTACCCGGATCATTGAACTGGCTTGCAATCGTACCGTATACCGGAATATCTTCATCTTTCATATCAAAAATAGCACGGCTTCGCGTCCACTGCTTCTTCACATCTCGCAGCGCATCCTCGGAACCGCGGCGCTCAAATTTATTGATGGCAATAATATCGGCATAGTCGATCATGTCAATTTTCTCAAGCTGTGTCGGCGCACCGAATTCGCTTGTCATGACATACATGGCAACATCACACACTTGTGTAATATTAGCATCGCCTTGGCCAATACCTGATGTCTCTACAATAATGAAATCATAGCCCGCTGCTTTTACAATAGTAATCGCATCCCCGATTGCTTTACTCAGCTCGCTATGCGATGTACGGGTAGCGAGTGAGCGCATATAGACGCGCGGAGAGTGAATGGAGTTCATGCGAATACGGTCGCCTAATAATGCACCACCCGTTTTTTGTTTGGATGGGTCTACAGATAGAATCGCAATTGTCTTTTCTGGATATTGTTCGAGGAAACGGCGTACCAATTCGTCTGTCAGCGAGCTTTTGCCTGCGCCGCCCGTACCGGTAATACCAAGGACAGGAACTGTTTCCACCATGGCATGGACTTTTTCCAATGTAGCTGCTACTTCTTGATCCTGCTTCTCAACATTTTCTTCCGCCAGTGTAATCATACGGCTGATCGCATTCCAACTACGGTTCTTCAACTCGCTGATCTCTTTTTCAACTTCTTTCGGGGTCGGATAATCGGTCTGCTCAATCATATAATTAATCATACCCTGCAGACCGTTCGAACGTCCGTCATCTGGTGAGAAGATTTTGCTGACCCCGTATTCATGCAGCTCACGGATTTCAGCAGGCACGATTACACCACCGCCACCGCCAAACACTTTAATATGGGAGGCTCCCTTTTCCTTTAACAGATCGACAATGTACTTGAAATACTCTACATGACCGCCCTGATAAGAGCTAATGGCAATCCCCTGTGCGTCTTCTTGAATGGCGGCATTCACTACTTCTTCTACAGAGCGGTTATGCCCAAGGTGAATGACTTCCACACCGGACGCCTGCAGAATGCGGCGCATAATATTAATGGATGCATCATGGCCGTCGAACAGACTAGCAGCAGTAACAAAGCGAACATTATGCTTCGGACGATAAATTGTCGTTTCCATCTTACATTTCCTCCTTCAAGGTCGCGATTCTGACCTTACATAATCATCATAGGCACTAACACGGGCAAAGAGCATCTCTTTCTCCTCGCCTGACTACTGGACATTATTCTCCTGTTAATTCACGTAAGATCAAGGAGGTCTGCATCTCTATATATTCTTCTAGGGTGTAGTGCTTGCGCAGACTCCAGCGGCGGAACGTCCACATCTCACCAAGTACTACAATATTGTGGGCCATCAGCTTTATAGAATGCTCGTCAATTCGCAGCGAGCCATCCAGCCTGCCCCGATCAAGAATTTCTTCAAAAAAGCTGGTAATCTCCTCTTCCTTAGCCAATACGTACTTCATCGTATCGTGTGGAAGCGACTTGATCTCCTGATAAATGAGAAGCACGCGATCCTGCATCTGGTCCATAACACGTAGGAAGCCCTCAATCGCAGCCTTCAGCATCACGGCACCATTCACTCCATTTACCAGCACTTCCTGTAATCCTTTTTCCACCCCAGCATGAATTGCATCACATACTAGATAGAGAACATCTTCTTTGGATTCGATATATTCATACAACGTACCGATACTAAACCCTGAAGCACGGGAAATTTCTCGTGTCGTCGTCTTATGAAATCCTTTAGAAACAAAAAGCTCAACGGCGGCTTCAATAATCTGCTCGCGTCGTTTTTCGATAAGTTTTGGGTCTTTTACCATTGAAGGAATTGATTTTCGCTGTTCCATCGTCTATTACTCCTTTCCTCATGCCGACTGAGCGATTGCTCAGAGTGGAGGGAAAAAGAAGAGGCCTTTCGCCTCCTCTTTCTTATATTCTATTATACGCAGGAAGAAAACGGATTCGCAACACTTTTCAGAATACTATTTCTCCTTAATTAATTGCTGAAGAAGTTGTCCTGCTACTTCATACGGATCAATATCACGGCGGGAGACTTTCTCCATCATATCGCTATATTCTTCACTGCGCAATTGTTTGACGACGAGCTGGTGTATCTCATGCTCCACAATCTCGGCAACCTCCTCCTTCAGATGCGAGGCACGTCGCTTATCCCAATCACCGCTTGCCGTAAGGAATGACTTATGGTCAAGAAACGCTTGCCATGTCTCATCAATCCCCTTGTTCTGCGGGGTAATGGTCTTAACGATCGGTGGGCGCCACGGGGCATCATGCTTCACCAGGTCCAGCATTTGTTCGACTTCCCGGAACAGCTTATCTGTACCAGCCAGATCGGCTTTATTCAGAATGAATAAGTCAGCGATCTCCATAATCCCAGCTTTAAAAGCTTGTACGGTATCACCACCGCCTGGATTCAGTACTACCGCTGTCGAATCAGCGATATTCATAATATCGAGTTCCGATTGGCCAACTCCGACCGTTTCAATAATGATGATATCCTTTCCATAAGCATCAAGCACACGCACAGCTTCTTTCGTAGCGCGTGCCAGACCGCCTAAGCTTCCACGTGTTCCCATACTGCGAATGAACACACCCTCATCAAGAAAGTGGTCCTGCATTCGAATACGGTCACCGAGGATCGCACCACCAGTAAATGGACTGGTCGGATCTACCGCTACAATCCCAACCGTCAATTCCTGCTTACGTAAATACCCAATAAGCTTATCAACAAATGAGCTCTTACCCGCACCCGGTGAGCCGGTGATGCCGACAAGGAATGCTTTTCCCGTATGTGGGAAAAGATCCTGCAGCACCTCCGTCTTCTCCGGATGATTATCTTCTATATAGGAGATCGCACGTGCAGCCGCACGACGGTCTCCTGCAAGAATCCGTTCTACCAATGTATGCAATACGTTCACATCCTTAGTCTTTCAGCAGGTAGTTCGAGATGACAAGACGCTGGATTTCGTTGGTTCCTTCGTATATTTGTGTGATTTTCGCATCACGCATGAAGCGTTCTACCGGATACTCGCGCGTATAGCCGTAGCCGCCGAATACCTGTACCGCATCAGTCGTTACTTCCATTGCGATATCACCTGCAAACAGCTTCGCCATCGCAGATGCCTTGCCGTACGATAATCCTTTATCTTCAAGTACAGCCGCTTGGTATGTGAGAAGACGGGCAGCTTCTACCTTGGTCGCCATATCCGCCAGCTTGAATGCGATGCCCTGCTGTGCAGAAATCGGCTTGCCAAACTGCTGGCGTTCCTTAGAATAGGCAATGGCATGCGTCAATGCTCCGTCCGCAATACCAACCGCCTGTGCAGCGATTCCGTTCCGGCCGCCATCAAGCGTCATCATTGCCACTTTGAAGCCTTGGCCTTCAGCACCCAGCACGTTCTCGGCGGGAACACGGCAATCTTCAAAAATGATTTCCGTTGTGGCAGACGAACGGATACCAAGCTTCTTCTCTTTTTTACCTACTTTGAAGCCAGGCATGTCGCTTGTTACGATAAATGCAGTCTGACCTTTATGCTTAAGCTCAGGCTCTGTTGCTGCAAATACGATGTAGATGTCAGCCAGTCCGCCATTCGTAATGAAGATCTTGCTTCCATTCAGAATGTAGTCGTCGCCGTCTTTTTTGGCCGTTGTCTTCATCCCTGCTGCATCCGAACCAGACCCCGGCTCAGTCAAGCAGTATGCGCCCATGCTTTTACCTTCTGCCAACGGACGGAGGAATTTCTGCTTCTGCTCCTCCGTACCAAATTTGTAAATCGGCCAGCTGGCAAGTGATGTATGCGCAGACAGCGTAACACCGACGGAGGAATCGACGCGGGACAGCTCTTCTACTGCGATTACATAGCTTAAGAAGTCAAAGCCTGCGCCACCGTATTTTTCATCCCACGGAATACCGGTCAGGCCAAGCTCAGCCATCTTGTGGAACACTTCCATATCAAAGCGTTCTTCTTCATCCCGTTCTCCAGCCTTGTCGGCCAATTCATTCTCCGCGAATTCACGCACCATTTGACGCAGCATTTTATGTTCTTCAGACAATTGGAAATCCATGTTCTCCCCACTCCTTTTATTATTTGTTTAATAGATGCTTGGAAATCACAACACGCTGAATCTGGTTGGTGCCTTCATAAATCTGGGTTACTTTGGCATCACGGAAATAGCGCTCCACCGGATATTCACGTGTATAGCCGTAGCCGCCGAATATCTGCACAGCTTCCGTCGCAACATTCATCGCTGTATCTGTCGCAAAGCGCTTCGCCATGGACGCTTCCATGCCGCATTTAATTCCTTTGTTGCGCAGTGCTGCGGCACGATATACCAGCATACGGGAGGCTTCAATCTGTGTCGCCATATCGGCCAGCTTGAATCCGATGCCCTGATTAGCAGCAATCGGCTTACCGAACTGCTGGCGTTCCTTGGCATAGGCAATGGCGTGCTCAAGCGCCCCTTCTGCAATTCCAAGGCCCTGAGAGGCGATACCGATACGTCCTACATCCAGGTTCGCCATCGCGATCGTAAAGCCCATTCCTTCTTCGCCAAGCAGATTCTCCGCTGGAACTTCTGCGTTATCAAAAATCAGCTCACACGTGCTCGAACCATGAAGGCCCATTTTCTTTTCCTTTTTGCCGACAGTAAACCCTGGTGTATCTTTTTCTACAATGAATGCGGAGATTCCTTTTGATCCTTTTGACGGATCGGTGACAGCAAACGTGATGTACGTATCGGCAGCTCCTGCATTCGTAATAAAAATTTTGGAGCCATTCAGAATGTACTTGTCACCTTTTTTTACTGCTGAGGTGCGCATGCTTCCAGCATCAGAGCCTGCGTTTGGCTCGGTTAAAGCAAATGCGCCAATGTACTCGCCTGAAGCTAACTTCGGCACGTATTTCTTTTTCTGTTCTTCATTGCCGAAATATAAAATTGGGTTTGTGCCTACTGATGTGTGTACAGACAAAATAACACCAACAGTTGGACTTACCTTAGAGATTTCATTGATTGCGAGAATATAGGAGATAAAGTCGGCTTCAGCGCCGCCCCATTTCTCTTCGATTGGAATGCCCATTAGACCGTATTCACCCATCTTGCGAACAATCTCAAGCGGGAATTCATCCGTCTCTTCCATCTTCTCTACCTGTGGGGCGATCTCTTCGCGGGCAAAGTCCCGCACCATACGACGCATCATTTCTTGTTCTTCTGTAAATTGTAAATGCATGGTTTCTCCTCCTAGCTCCTGTTGCTTTTCTCTTTACCTACTCATATACGTAGAATCCGCGACCTGATTTGCGTCCTAGCCATCCTGCTTTTACATACTTGCGCAGCAGCGGGCATGGACGATACTTCGAATCACCGAAGCCTTCATGCAGCACTTCCATAATGGATAGGCACGTATCAAGACCGATAAAGTCAGCCAGTGTTAGCGGCCCCATCGGATGATTCATACCAAGCTTCATGATTTCATCAATCGCTTCCGGTGTCGCTACGCCTTCGTATACGCAGTAGATGGCCTCATTAATCATCGGCATCAGTACGCGATTGGAGATAAAGGCTGGGAAGTCGTTAACTTCTACGCCTACTTTGTTCATCTTCTCGGATAGCTCAGCGACAATGCGGTATGTCTCATCCGATGTAGCCAATCCGCGAATAACCTCAATCAACTTCATTACCGGAACCGGATTCATGAAGTGCATACCGATGACTTTCTCCGGACGATTGGTTACCGCCGCAATCTCCGTGATCGGAAGTGAGGACGTATTGCTTGCAAGAATCGCATGCGCTGGTGCGATTTCATCTAATTGCTTAAAGATCTCTGATTTAATCGCCATGTTTTCTACAGCCGCTTCCACTACAAAGTCAATATCTTTGGCATTATTAATGTCTGTAGATGGAGTGATGCGGCTTATGATCGCTTGTTTCTCTTCTTCTGTTTTGCGTCCCTTTTCCACATCACGGGTCAGATTTTTCGTGATCACGCCAAGACCGCGCTGTACGAACTCTTCTTTTACATCGTGCAGTATAACGTCAAGACCCGCTTGCGCTGCTACCTGAGCGATGCCGCTTCCCATCTGGCCTGCGCCAATGACCATGAATTTTTTTACTTCCATTGTCTCCACTCCTTATATGTGAGATTAAAGTAAAGAAAATTATAAAGAGAGTAACAAGAAAAAGTGAGCTGCTAAGAGAGGAGCCGGATGCCTTTCTCTCTTTTCTATACACAAGCTGGCCTATGTTCTCCTTCTCTATCACATTCTCTTGTTACTTCGTCTTTGCCTGTTATTCTGCTGCTGGCACCTCTACCAAGATGGCATCGCCCTGGGCCGCTCCGGAGCAGATCGCTGCGATCCCTAAGCCGCCTCCACGACGACGCAATTCGTAAATCAATGTCATAAGAATACGCGCACCGCTTGCACCGATCGGATGACCGAATGCGATAGCGCCACCATTCACATTTACTTTCTCTGGGTCCCATCCTGCGATCTTCTCACTGGTCAATGTAACAGCTGCAAATGCCTCGTTAACTTCAAATAAATCAATCTGATCAATTGTATAGCCTGTCTTCTTGAGCAGCTTGTTAATGGCAAGGCCCGGCGTTGTCGCAATATAAGGTGCTTCCTGTCCAACTGCCGCGTGACCAAGAATCGTTGCCAGCGGCTTTGCGCCAAGCTCCTTTGCCTTCTCATCGGACATTACTACCATAGCACCTGCACCATCATTAACACCTGGTGCATTCCCTGCGGTGATGCTTCCGTCTTTTGTAAACACCGGAGGCAGCTTCTGAAGCTGTTCAAGCGTGGTCTCACGCGGTGCCTCATCCGTATCTACGATGACAGGATCGCCTTTACGCTGCGGCACGGATACTGGCACGATCTCATCGTTGAATTTGCCTGCTTTCATTGCCTCAGCCGCCCGCTGCTGGCTGCGCAGCGCCCAGTTATCCTGCGCCTCACGAGAAATCTCATACTCAGCCGCTACATTGCTGCCATGAACAGCCATATGCTGTCCGTCATACGCATCCGTTAAGCCGTCGTTGAGCATCAAATCTACGATCTTGCCATCGCCCATTCGCATGCCCCAGCGTGCATTCGGCACAATATACGGCGCATTGCTCATGCTCTCCATGCCGCCCGCTACAATAACGTCTGCATCCCCAGCACGAATGATCTGGTCTGCCAACGTTACACTGCGTAGTCCTGAAGCACATACTTTGTTAATTGTCTCTGTCTGTACTTCCCACGGCAGGCCCGCTTTGCGTGCTGCTTGTCGAGAAGGAATCTGCTTTGCACCACCCTGCAGCACCATCCCCATGATGACCTCATCCACTGCATCCGGAGCGATACCAGCGCGTTCTACCGCTTCTTTAATGACAATACCACCCAGATCTACGGCTGAAAGTGATGAGAGCTTCCCTCCAAACTTACCAAATGGTGTACGGGCTGCGCTTACGATTACTGATTTTTTCATTCTTGCGCCTCCTTAAAATTTATAATGGATACGATATACATAATCGAACGATTGCTCAGTCAGTTAATTCTCGGAAAGAGACCCGGCAGTAAAAACTGCCGGGTTACAGTTCCTTCCTCTTCCATTGTATCAATGTTCGAACAAATGCAAAAGAGTATTCTATAAAGATTTTTCTAAAATCTCAACCATATCGAGCGTTTGTACTTTATCTTCTACTTCTTTCGCTTTCGTTCCGTCCGAAAGCATGGTCAGGCAATATGGACAGGAGCTTCCGATCGTGGTCGGATTCACGGCCAAAGCCTGCTCCGTTCGTGCAATATTAACTCGCGTACCCTGGTGCTCTTCCTGCCACATCATGCCACCGCCTGCACCGCAGCACATGCTATCACAGCCTGAGCGCTCCATCTCTACAATCTCCACACCTGGAATAGCGGACAAAATGTCGCGCGGAGCACCAAAGATGTCATTATAGCGACCTAAGTAACAGGAATCATGGAATGTAACACGATCCTTCACTTCGTTCACCGGCTTGAGGCGACCTTCCTTAATCCATTGCGCCAACAGTTCAGTATGGTGGTACACTTCCACATCTTCTAGACCGAATTCTGGATATTCATTCTTGAACGTATTGTACGCATGCGGATCCATCGTTACAATTTTCTTTACTTCATACTTCTGGAAGTTGCCGATGTTCTCCATCGCCAGCTCCTGGAACAGCAGCTCATTTCCGAGGCGGCGAGCCGTATCGCCTGAGTTCTTCTCTTCATTGCCAAGAATGGCAAAGGAAATGCCTGCCTTGTTCATGACACGAACAAAGGATTGCGTGAGCTTGATGCTTCGATTATCGAACGAGCCCATGGAACCGACAAAGAACAGATACTCAAATGATTCCGCTTCTTTTACGGTCGGCACCAGATCTTCCATGCCTTCGCGCCATTTGATCCGGTCTTTCCGGTTAATGCCCCACGGGTTGCTTTGCCGCTCAATGTTGCTTAGCGCACGCTGCGCATCCGATGGCATTTGACCTTCCGTCATGACCAGATAACGACGCATATCAATAATATGACCCACATGCTCATTGGCAACCGGACACTGGTCTTCACAGTTGCGGCACGTCGTACAGGCCCACAGTTCTTCCTCGGTAATGACGTCACCAATCAGGTTTACATCATATTCGATTTTCAATGCGGAGGAGCCCTCTGTAGCCGCAGCCACTTCTTCCCCTGCCTGGCCTACCCCTGCCGCACGCGCTTGTGCAGCGAGCACATTGCCATTCGATTCTTTGAATACAGCGGCAGGCATCCATGGCGTACGACCGGTGATTGCCGCCCCTTTCTCTGTTAAATGATCGCGCATCTTTACGATCAGATCCATCGGAGAGAGCGTCTTGCCTGTGCCTGCTGCCGGACACATGCTTGTACAGCGTCCGCATTCTACACACGCATACAGGTCAATCAGTTGGTTTTGTGTAAAATTCTCAATCCGACCAACACCGAATTCTTCCGCTCCTTCTTCTTCAAGCTTCTCAAAGTCGATGGTGCTCAGCTTGCCCGGCGAACGGGTTTTATCCTTCATTAACCAGTTATACGGGGCGAACAGCAGATGCGCATGCTTGCCCTGCGGAATATAGACCAAGAAGAACAGCAGCGTAAGCAGATGCACCCACCAGAATACGTAAAACAGAACGCCTGCCGCAGTTGATCCCAGACCGGAAAGCGCAATGGCTAAACTTGAAGCAATCGGCTGTGTCGAACGGAAACCCACTTCCTCCGGATGCAGCCAGATGATCTCCAATCCTTCAGATAACAGCGTGCTGACCATCAGAATCGTAATCAGCCACACGACCAGATTGGCTTTCCAGCCGCGTTTTAAGCGCTTTAATTTTTCTACATTTCGACGATACCACGCGTAGAAAATCGCAAGTAAAATCGATACGACCACGACTTCCTGAAACAGCAAGAAGTATGGATACGCCGAACCAAACGGCAGGTGAGAACCCGGTTTCAAGCCTTTCCAGATTAAGTCGATCGCACCGAATTGAACAAGTAAAAAGCCGTAGAAAAGCACAATATGCATGACACCGCTTTTGGAATCTTTTAGTAGTTTCTTTTGTCCAAAAACGTTGACCCAGAACGCATTGAGGCTTCGGGTCGCATCGTCCTTCAAATTGGCCGCTTGTCCCAACTTGATGTACGTTATACGGCTGTAGACAAGATGCGCAAATAAATACAGCGCATAGCCAACGACCGCAAAAAACGCTATGAGGTTAATTAGCGGCAAAAAATTCATTTGTTTCTCATCTCCTTCTCCACGAAATAATCTGACTAGATTGAAAAATAGCTACCTTTATCATATCATGTAATGCCCTGGTTGTGAATGACCATTCAGTCAGATGTATCTCGCAAAAAATAAATACCACTCCTAATATTGAATATTCTATCTGTTTTTTCATTTTCCTGCTAGATGTAAAAAGTTAGATTTGCGCTTTTTACATAACTTTCTTTTATTTTGTTCTCTTTTTCGTTACAAAAACGGAAATAAAAATACCTGTCTTCTACATAAATAGGAGACAGGTAACTTATCCATTCAATAATGTGATTACATTCTTTCTGGAGCAGAAACGCCAATCAGACGCAGCGCATTGACAATTGTAGTCTGCACGGCTTTCATCAGCGCAAGACGTGCATGTGTCAATCCTTCATCGTCTGTGATTACGCGCTCCGCATTATAGAAGCTATGGAACAGCGATGCCAAATCATGCACATAGCGTACAATACGATGAGGTGCCAATACCTCTGCAGCACCCGCAATCTCCTGCGGAAACTCACCCAGATGCTTCAGCAGGTCAATTTCCTTCTCACTTTCCATGCGGCTGAAATCCGCTTTGCCCATATCAAATGCAATACCCTGCTCATCAGCCTGACGGAAAATACTGCAGATGCGCGCATGGGCATACTGTACATAGAAGACTGGATTCTCATTCGACTTCGATACCGCCAGATCCATGTCAAAATCTAAGTGCGCATCTTGGCTGCGCATTGCAAAGAAGTAGCGAGTCGCATCGGTTCCTACTTCTTCCATTAGATCACGCATCGTCACCGCTTTGCCGGTACGCTTCGACATCTTCACTTTTTCGCCACCTTGATACAGACTGACCATCTGATTAATCAGAACAACCAGTTGGTCCGCATCATGACCAAGACACTGCATCGCAGCCTTCATCCGCGGAATATATCCGTGATGGTCAGCGCCCCAAATATTAATCAATTGATTAAATCCACGGCTGAATTTATTCTCATGATATGCAATATCTGGCGTTAGATACGTATACGTACCATCCTGCTTAATTAATACACGGTCCTTGTCATCCCCGAAATCGGTAGAACGGAGCCATGTCGCACCATCCTTATCATACACATAGCCTTTCTCACGCAGCACGCCGACAATCTCCTCCACTGCGTTTGTTTCGTACAAGGATGTTTCACTGAACCATTCATCGAATTTCACACGGAAATCGGCAAGGTCCGTCTTGATTTTCTCAAGTTCCTTATCACGGCCCCAGTTACGGAAGAAGACAAAACGCTCTTGCGGCTCCATCTTGGCATATTTGTCGCCATCTTTTGCGGCCAGCTCTTTTCCGAAATCGATAATATCCTGACCATAGTAGCCATCCTCTGGCATCTCGGCATCCTGACCGAGCGCTTGGAAATAACGTGCTTCAAGAGAACGCGCCAGATTTACTATCTGATTTCCTGCATCGTTAATATAATACTCTCGCGATACGTCATAGCCCGCCATATCGAGCACATTGCACAGCGCATCCCCAAATGCAGCACCACGCGCATGACCTAAGTGCAGGCTGCCTGTTGGATTGGCGCTAACGAATTCTACCTGTACTTTTGTTCCTCTGCCTGCATCGGTACGTCCATAAGCGTCACCCGCATCGATAACCTGACCAATTACACCGGTCAGATAGCTGTTATCCATATAAAAGTTAATAAAGCCCGGGCCTGCAATCTCAACTTTAGAAATGCTGGCGGCCTGCTTGTTAAAATGAGCAACAATCTCTTCAGCAATCTGACGCGGGTTTTTACGTGCAATACGCGTTAGCTGCATTGCGACATTCGTCGCATAATCCCCATGCTGCTTATCCTTTGGCAGCTCCAGTACAAAGTCCGGGATTTGTTCCGCTTCGACAATTCCCGCTGCTATGACAGCTTGTTTAATTTGTTCAATAATTTTACCTTTGGTTTGTTCTACTACACTCACGGTAATCCTCCTCAATCTATATGGCATTATGCACGCGTAAGCCGACACTGCACTGTATATCGTCCAATGTTCTGCTCATTCAGATACAAGTCATACACCCAGACCGCCGTGCGGAGATATCCGTCCGCATCATAGCGAAGCGCAATGTCTCTTGTATCGGTATCCATCTGCATCACGCCTGCTGCACTATGATACAATCCGCCTGTTTTTACTCCGGGGCGATATGACTGTCGCATCGATACCACCCCGTTGCGAATGACGACAATTTCATCCTCTTTTACCTTGACGGTTGCGTTCGTCTCTCCAGCCTCATCCTGCTCTACATACTTTATGTACCAAGTTCCATTCATAAAATAAAGCTGTCCGGTATAGGCAATTCGATTCGTCTCCGCCGGAGCCATCGTCAGAGAGAATTCGCTAATTACTTCAATGCTGACTTCTTGTACGGGAAATGTACCCAATTGTATCACCTAATAAGCTCAATCTTTGTTATTTCTATATTCTACGAGATATGGATAAGAAGAAGCAAGATATAAGGAAAAGTGCGGTCCGTAAATAGACCGCACTCTCTCTATCATTTCCCTATTTAACCATTGTTAAAATCACTTCACGAATCATTTTGGAGGCGAGAATTTGCGTTCTTTCTGACTGGTCAAGCACTGGCGCCACTTCTACAAGGTCAAAGCCTACGACGTTAAGCTCCGACAGCAGATAAATCGATTCAATCGCTTCCGCAGAAGAAATGCCGCCCGGCTCAGCTGTCCCTGTTCCCGGTGCATAGGCTGGATCTACGGCGTCAATATCGAACGTAACATAGACAGGGCGTCCCTTTAATTCTTCGAGGCATTCTTTTAACGGCTCAATCACTTTGAATTTGCTCAAGTGCATGTGATCCCGCGCGAACTCGAATTCTTCCTTCAAGCCGGAACGGATGCCGAACTGGTATACGTTCTCCGGTTTCACATAATCAAGCGCGCGGCGAATAATGGCGGAGTGGGATAGTGCTTCCCCTTCCATCTCTTCGCGCAGATCAGTATGGGCATCAATATGCACAACAACTAAGTCCGGATATTTCTCAGCCATAACTTTAATCGGAGCCAGGCTTACAAGGTGCTCGCCACCCAGACCAATCGGGAATTTATTGTCCGCGACGATTTTGCGTACGTATTCTTCAATCGCATCCAGACTGCGCTGAGCACTGCCAAACGGAAGCGGAATATCCCCCGCATCAAAATAAGCAACTTCACTAAGTTCACGATCTGCATACGGGCTGTAGTCTTCTAGGTTAATCGACACTTCGCGAATACGGGTCGGACCGAAGCGGGAGCCAGGGCGAAAACTGGTTGTCCAATCCATCGGCATGCCATAGATGACAGCCTGTGCGTCTTCATATGTGCTCTGTGCTTCAAAGAATGCATGCCCGCTGTAAGATGGGTTAAAAAAATGCACGGCAACTCCTCCTTATTTCACCAGATCTTCTACAAACTTCGGTAGCACAAACGCTGCGTGGTGCAAGCGCGGTGTATAGTACTTTGTCTCGCGTTCTGGAATGCTTTGTACATCTACCGCTTCCGGATCGTACTTTTTCGAGCCGATTTGGAATACCCACATGCCGCTTGGATATGTTGGGATGTTCGCTATATATGCTTTCGCAATCGGGAAGATCTCTTTGATATCTTTATTTACTTTACGAATCAGGTCAGCTTTGAACCACGGGTTGTCCGTCTGTGCAACAAACATGCCGTCTTCTTTCAGGGCTTCATAGATACCTTGATAGAAACCGCGCTCAAACAACGGAGCTGCCGGGCCAACCGGTTCTGTAGAATCTACCATAATTACATCATAGAGGTTTTTGCTTTTAACAATATGCATAAAGCCATCGTCAACCTGTACATCTACACGCGGATTATCAAGTTCACAGGCGATTTCCGGAAGGTATTTCTTGGAATACTCAATAACCTTGCCGTCAATATCTACTAACGTCGCTTTTTTAACCTTCTCGTGTTTCATAATTTCACGGATGACACCGCCGTCACCGCCGCCAACAACAAGCACATTCTCCGGATTTGGATGCGTATTAAGAACCGGATGCGCTACCATTTCATGGTAGACGAACTCATCTTTTTGTGAAGTCATCACCATGCCGTCAAGGAACAACATGTTACCGAACTCTTCCGTCTCCACCATATCAAGCTTTTGGAATTCGGTCTGTTCTGTATGTAAAGTTTTATTAACTTTAATCGTAATACCAAAGTTTTCGGTTTGCTTTTCTGTGAACCAGAATCCACCCATCTTTTCCAGTCTCCTTTCGCATTTTCACAGATGTGAAAAGCGGTATATTTTGCAATGATCCTTAGCGAGAATCCTCTAAAACAAGTAAATTATATAGGACTCACTCCAAAAATCAAGCACTCATTTTTTATCTTACCCCATCTGCCTGCCACTTCCCAGAAAACTGAATTAAAAATCATCAAACTTTTACATTTTTTCTCCGTATAACCTTATGTATCCATTTCATTTTCTAAAGGAGGAAGCCGCTTGTGAAATCAATAAAGAAAAAAATGCTGGCAGCATCATTAACTGTCGCCATTAGTATCCCTTCCTTTGCATCAGCCGCCACCTTGGCGCCGGATGCGCCTGTTTCTCTACGAACACTGGGGGAAGAAGCCGGAGCCGTGGTCACATGGGATCAGACAACGCATACAGCAACATTACGATTGGATGATCTTACTGTACTCATCACAAAAGACAGCGATCACATGATCGTCAACGGGAAGAGCATTGCACTTCCAGGAAAAGCGAAAATTGTAGACGGTCGAATTATGGTTCACGCTTCTGCTCTGCATACGTATCTAGCCGATAAAAAAGAGGTAAAAGACCAGCTCAAAACAGCAACCAACTTTATCGAGGCGATGCAAAAAGAGCAATTCGACAAAGCAGTGCGCGATTTCTCCCCAGCTCTACTCAAGGTTCGAAGCGAAAAGCAAATGAAAGGCTACTGGGAAGCCCTTCCCAAAGAACTCAATGCTGGACAGCTTAAGGAAGTCGGCAAAGCGGTCTGGAAAAACAAAAACGCGGTGCATACAAGTATCGAAATCCCCCTCGTCTTTGAGAAAGCAACGGTGCCAATCAGCATCAACCTAAATAAACAAGGACAGATCAATGATTTTATGATCTCCCTCATGCCTGCCGCACCGAAAATAGCGAATGACCCTACATACAGCAAGAAAGACACCTTCACAGAAAAAGAAGTCACCGTTGGAGAAGGAACCTTTGCTCTCTCCGGTACAATCACGATGCCAAAAGGCGATGGACCCTTCCCGGCAGTAGTACTTGTCCAAGGCTCCGGAGCGCTTGATCAGGATGAAACAGCATTCGCACTTAAACCGTTCCGCGACTTGGCCCACGGGCTCGCTTCCCAAAATATCGCGGTGCTGCGCTACAATAAGCGAACCTTTGAACATCCAGCCAAGACAATGTTTGATCGTAATCATACCGTAGATAAAGAGACGACGGACGATGCTCTGCTTGCTGCTGATCTGCTTGCAAACACAGCCAATATTGATAAGAATCGAATCTATGTGATCGGCCACAGCCAAGGCGGCCTGATGCTTCCGCGCATCTTAGAAAAAGGCGCAGATAAGATAGCAGGAGGCATCTCTCTTGCCGGTCCTGCACGCACGTTGCCGGATATTATGCTTGATCAATTCGATTATCTCGCCTCTGTTGGGCAGTTGCCTAAAGATCAGCTTGAACCAATGAAAAAACAGATCGAATATTTAAAAGACCCTAGCTTCTCTGGAGAAAACCCGCCTGAAGATTTCAATTTGGGTCTGCCTATGTTCTGGGATTCAATCCGCAGCATTAAGGCAGCAGATGACGCCAAAAACCAGACCACACCGCTTCTTATCCTGCAAGGAGAGCGCGATTATCAGGTAATGGCTGATCCTGAATTCAAAACATGGAAAGAAACGTTAGCACATCGCAGCGATGTGACATACAAGCTCTATCCAAAGCTCAATCACTTCTTTACAGAGGGAGAAGGGGCAATGAGCAAACCAGATGAGTACTTTATGCCAGCCAACATCCCATCCTATGTGATCGACGACATTACGAATTGGATCACCAAGACGAAGAAATAAAATAAAAACCATTGCCTGCATGTTGTACTGCGGGCAATGGTTTCACTTTTCTGCAAAGGTAACTGATCAGTTGCCGGTTTCTAGCTTACCGCCCATCCGGCCTACGACCAGTACCACAATGACACAAAGCACTGGGATCACAAGCTCTGCAAACGTATTTCCCTGCAGCATGCCATGCACGAAAGCGTCAGAGGTAAACATCTCGCCCGCCGTCCATCCAAGCACAGCGGCCCCGAGCATAATGAACCATGAGTAGCGGTTCATTAATGACATGATAAAGGTGCTGCCCCATACGATAATCGGAATGCTGAGCACAAGGCCCGCCATCAGAAGATAAAAATTCCCTCCGGCCGCTCCGGCTACGCCAAGCACATTATCTAGTCCCATGACAAAGTCCGCCACAATGATCGTTTTTACCGCTGCCCAAAAGCTTGTTCCCTGCTTAATCTCCGTCTCTTCATCTTCTTCTCTCAGAAGCTTAATGGCAATCCACAGCAGGAGCAGACTTCCGATGACCTCGATAAACGGAATCTCCAGAAGATAGGCAGCGATTAATGTTAGAATGATCCGCAGCACAATCGCTCCTACCGTCCCGATCAGTATCGCTTTCTTCTTATGCTCCTCCGGCAGCTTGCGGCAGGCCAGCGCTATCACCACCGCATTATCTCCGCTTAGCACGAGATTAATTAAGATGATTTGTAGGAGAATAATCATCCAATCCATGTATGTTCCTCCCATTACGTTTACAGGTAGCATAACCAAAAAATAATAGATTACGCTTCTTCGTTAATAACCACGCTCTTGCCACGCATCTTCAGCACGATCGGAATCGCAAGCCACAGCATCGATAGCACGATAAAGACAAGAGACAGCGGCTTCTCCAGAAAAATTGTAAAGTCGCCGTTGGAGATCGTCAGCGCACGCCGCATGTTATTTTCAATCATTGGCCCTAATACCAAGCCAAGCACAAGCGGCGCAAGCGGAAAATCGTTTTTGGCAAAGAAATAACCAAGCACACCGCAAAGAAGCAGAAGCATAAGGTCAAAAATACTGATCTGCACCGCATAAACACCAAAGACTGAGATTGCGATAATAATCGGAATCAGATATTTGGGCGGCGTCTCAATAATCTTAGCAAAGACTTTGACCAACGGTAGATTCAAAATCAAGAGCATAAGGTTACCGATGAACATACTGGCAATCAATCCCCAGGCAACCGTCGGATGATCGCTGAACAGAAGCGGACCTGGCTGTACGTTGTACATAATCAGCGCGCCCATCAGAATCGCGGTTGTACCCGAACCAGGGATACCAAGCGTCAGAAGCGGAATCATTGCGCCGCCGGAAGCTGCATTATTAGCGGACTCCGGTGCAGCCACGCCTTCAATCGCTCCCTTTCCGAATTTATCCTTGTTTTTGCTAACCTTCTTCTCAAGAATATAGGAGAAGAAAGAGGCAAGCGTCGCTCCGGCTCCCGGGAGAATACCAATAAAAAAGCCCAGCAGCGAACCGCGTGTAATGGGGCCGGCGCTATCACGCAGATCTTCTTTTGTCGGCAGAATACGGCCGACCTTCGCTACCTCACCCTCTAAGTGTTCGCGTTCAAGAATGGTCTTAAACACTTCACCAAGTGCAAACAGCCCTACTGCAATCGTCAGAAACTCAAACCCTTGATACAATTGGGGTACATCATACGTAAAACGTGCTACACCAGAGACATTATCGATCCCCACCGTAGCAAGAAGCAATCCCAATACGGTCATAATCAGCGCTTTGGTCATCGACTTCCCGGCCAAGCCGCTGACTGCACATAGCCCAAGAATCATTAAAGAGAAATAATCGGCCGGACCAAACTTTAATGCGACAGCAGACAATGGCTGCGCAAGTAAAATCAAGCCAACAAGAGAGACAATACCTGCTACAAAAGAGCCGATAGCGGCGATGCTCAGGGCAGATCCTGCACGTCCCTTCCTTGCCATCTGATATCCGTCAAGCGTGGTCACAACCGAGGACGACTCCCCCGGTGTGTTCAATAGAATGGATGTGGTTGAACCACCGTACATCGCTCCGTAATATACACCTGCTAGAAGAATAATCGAGCTGGCTGCCGCATCTTCCGGTGCAGCTCCGCTCGTTAATGTCGCCGTTACAGGAATCAGCAGAGCCACCCCGCTCATCGGACCGATGCCCGGAAGCACGCCCACCGCTGTTCCAATTAATACACCCACAAAGGCATACACAAGGTTTTGCCACTGCATCGCAACAGCAAATCCATGTCCAAGAAATTGAAGAACGTCCATTCAATCCACCTCCTACCCGCTAGAAACCCATCCATTCCGGAAATCCAGGAAGGGAGCCTTGCAGCACATGCACAAATAAGTAATACACTCCGAATGAAAATAAGGTCGAGATTACAATCGAGAGGATCAATTTCGTTCTCTCCATCGTCTGAAATCCGATCAAAAGGAAAATAAAAGTGCCAATCACATAGCCAATCTCTTCAAGAAAATAACAATAAAGTCCAGCAGTCACAAAAATAATTAAAAATCGCTTATAATCAAGCTTTGCAGAAGAATCATCTGCCTTTGTATAATAAAATGTTTCATACAATAATCGTAAGCTCAGCAGTATAAGCACAATACCTAATACCAGCGGAAAAATATTAGACCCAACCGTACTTCCGTATGCACTTACCGCAATTTTTCTGCTCTCTAGTGCAAATAAAAGCCCCATCAGAAGAAACAACAGCCCGGCAGTCCGATCAAATGTCTTGCTCATCGTCTCCCCCCATTCTCATGAAGACAAAGGAGAAGAACGAATCTCCTCCTCTATCCCTTTCTATTTCGCCATACCAAGCGCCGTTAACATCTCTTGTACCTGCTTTTCCTGCTCGCTTAAGAATGCTGTGAAATCAGCTGCGTTTTTATATTCACCTTCCCAGCCGTTCGCCTGCATCTCTTTTTTCCACTGTTCATTTTCAGACAGGGCTTTCAGCTTTTCTTCCCAGTATGCTTTTGCATCATCCGGCATTTCCTTCGGTCCGAAGACGCCGCGCCAGATGGTGAATTCCGTATCAATGCCTTGTTCCTTAAATGTCGGCACATCCTTCAAATCACCGGACAGACGTGCAGGTGCCGCAATGCCCAACACACGAACCTTGCCTGCTTTTACATATTCACCTACGCTTGAAGCATCGGTTCCAATCGCATCCGCATTGCCGCCCAGAAGCGCAGCAATCGCTTCTCCGCCGCCGTCATACGATACATATTTTAATGTTTTCGCATCAATGCCTGATTTAAAGGCTGGAAGAACCGCAATCAGATGATCCATAGAACCCGGAGCTGATCCGCCGGCAAGCGTCATTTTTCCAGGGTCTTTCTTCAGTGCTTCAATTAGCGATTTCATATCTTTGTATGGTGAATCATTATTGACAACGATTGCACCATAATCCTTGGTTAACTGAGCCAACGGTGTCGTGTCCTTATAACCGAACGGGCTGTTTCCTTCTTTTTTCAGGTTATTAATAAGAATCGGCGGGGAGTTAACGAATAAGCGGTATGGATCTTTTTTGTCCTTTGTGGCATATTCCGCCATGAATACAGCGCCACCGCCGCCCGGCTTATTCTCTACGAGCATCGTTTGTTCTACGAGCTTCGTCTCTCCTAATACTTTCGTTATCGAACGCGCTGTCTTATCCCAGCCACCACCTGCGCCGCTTGGTGCAACCATGGTAATTTGCTTCGTCGGATAATTGGACGCGCCTCCTTCTTTCTTGCCTGCTCCAGCGCTTGTATCTGTATTGCTTCCGTTGCCACAGGCTGCCAGCATTGCTACAATCGTTAGGCTCAAGCTGGCTGTAATCATTTTTTTCCAACCTTTCATGTGTGAAGCCCCCTCTCAAGTCTTTTGTAAAACGTTTACAAAACAAAAAGGACAGATTGTTTTTCTGTCCTCACTGTAACACCTTGTATTCTGAATTTATATATTATTTAAATAAATCTGATTAAAAGTATAAGTTCTATTTTGTTCATAAAATTCATGACATACGATAGTATCTTCTCTCCGGCCTGCCGACTGTACCATACACCAAATCCGCCCTGAGTCGATCAATGGATACGAGATATTCAAGATAGCGACGGGCAGTTGAACGGCTAATGCCCACCTGTTGGCTCACCATCTCCGATGTCACGCCATCTCCCATTCCCACCATTTCATTCATTACTTTTTCTAATGTCAACCCATCGATGCCCTTTGTTAGAAACTCTTCCCTACCACCGGACTCTACTGATCGATTCTGACCGCGGAACCAAAGTGTATCAATTTGTGATTGCTCCATTTTTTCTGCTTTTGTCATCAGATACAGATCATTACGGTACTTTTCTAAGCTCTGCTTAAAACGATCAAAGACAAGCGGTTTTACGATATAATCTCGCACCCCCCCGCGCAGCGCATCTTGAATCACTTCGATTTCTTTGGCGGCGGTAATCATAATAATATCTACATCCCAATACTTTGACCGAATTTCCCGGACCAGCTCCACTCCTGTACTATCAGGAAGATATACATCAAGCAGCACCAATTGGGGGCGATATACTTCTATCCAATCCCTGGCCTCTTCCCCACTCTCCGCAAGAGCCACCACATGAAATCCTTCAATCTTCTCTGTAAACCGACGATTAATCTCTGCGATTCGTCGGTCATCCTCAATGATGAGTACATCAATTTGCCTGTCTGTCACACAGCATCCGCCCCTCTTTTGGAATAACGACCGTAAATAACGCCCCGCCCTCTTCGCCTCTCTCTACGGTACAATATCCGCCCATCTCTTCAAGCAGACCCTTGATATGAGCCAGTCCAAAACCGCGCCGTTCTCCTTTCTTGGTCGAGAAACCTTCATCGAATATATAGGGAATTGCCTTATCCGGTACGCCTGAACCGCCGTCTTCCACTTCAATGACAATATCGCTTGCAATATTCGTAAAAAAAAGCTTCACCTTTCTTCTCTCCGGCATCTCCTTCTGAACCGCTTCAAATGCATTGGTAATGAGGTTGCCGAGAATGGATACGAGATGCTGCCGGTTAAGATGGGTCGGCAGGTGATCAAGTTCACTATGCGGATCGATCTCAAATGCAATCTTAAGTTCCCTGGCTTTATTATAAAGCCCAAGGACAATCGCACCCATCCAAGGGTCCGGAAGCCGCTGCATAATAAGCTGGATAATATCCTGCTGGATTTCTGTCTGCTCGTGAATCAGTTGAATGGCTTCTTCATACGACTCCAACTGCAGGAGACCGGAAATGGTGTACAGCGTATTGCTGAACTCATGCGTCTGCGCCCGAAGTGCATCCGCATACCGCTTTACCTGAGATAATTCCTTCGTCAACTGGTCTATTTCCGACTTCCTGCGAAAACTCGCCACCGCCCCCTCAATGCGATTACTGCTGCTCAGCACAGGAACACGATTCACGATAATTTCCTGCCCATTCACATCCATCTGCCGATCGTACTGTTTCTCTCCACTTTTCATTACCTCTATCAACTTTGTATGCGGAAACAGGTCAGCGATCGAGCGTCCGACAAGCGAGGTGTCTGAAGACAGCGAGAGAATATCATAGGCCGCCTGATTAGCCAGCGTTATTCTGCCCCTTCGATCCACCATAACAATTCCTTCGCGGACCGATTCGATCATGGCACTTCTTTCGGTGAATAAGGATGCGATCTCCTCCGGTTCTAAGCCAAATATTTTATTCTTAATATGCCTCGCAAGATAAATCGCTCCCGCACCGCCGAGCAGCATAGCGAGAATCGCAATGCCCAACACCTGATCCCGGTATTCACTGACCGTTTCATTAATATCTTTAATCATGAAACCAACCGATACGACACCGATTACGACACCTTTATCATTAAATATGGGGGCTTTGCCCCGCAGCGACGGACCAAGCGACCCTGTGGCTTTCGATATCACGGCATGCCCTAATTCAAGCGCCTGCGTATTATCTCCACCAACCATCTGCTTTCCTATGCGGTCAGGCAGGGGATGTGAATATCGTATGCCTTGTCTATTCCCAACCACAATAAATTCAGCTCCGGAATTCTTCCGAACCAGTTCAGCTATCGGTTGGATTACTGTGGATGGATTCTCTGATGCAAAGGCACGGCGCAGCTCCGGGATATTAGCGACAATCTGAGCAACACTTAGTGCGCGCTGACCGACTTCCGCCTCCACCTTCTCTGAGATAATGACGTAAAAAAACAGGCCCATGCCAATAATGATAAAACTTACGATCGATAAGGCAAACATAACAATTCGAGTCTGCAGCGTAAGTGGGCGCATATGTATGTTCCCCCTTCATGTTAAGCGCTTACAAGTCATTATAAATCTTCAACCAACTGTAGGCTACATGAAAAATAAGAAGCATTCCGCCTCTCTCAATACAACCGGTACCTACGTATAGATTTTACTAGATTTCCCTATACTGATACTGCAAGATAGTAGAAGGCATAGGGAGGTCTTCACATTGGAAATCAAACGGGAGGACCAGTTCATTCGTTGGCTGCGTATCGCAGGCAAAGCGATGCGCTGGCTGCTCATTACACTGGTTATTATTACGGCATTGTCTATATTATTCGTTCTCTATCTCCGTTCCCAGCCGCTGCCCAAAACGGATATTAACGAAACAACAACGATATACGGTGCAGATAATACCGTCATCGCTGCGCTCTATAAAGGGGAGAATCGTGTCTTCCTTCCGCTTGCGCAAATCCCTGAATTTGTGCAGCAGGCATCCATCGCCATCGAGGATCGGAAGTTCTATGATCATCCCGGCTTTGATCTCAAGCGCATCGCAGGGGCTGCACTCACCGATCTGCGCCATATGGCAAAAGTGGAAGGGGCAAGCACCATAACAATGCAGCTCGCCCGCAACCTCTACTTAAGCCATGACAAGACCTGGGCGCGCAAATATAAAGAAGCGCTGCTCACGATCCAGCTTGAGCTTAATTACACAAAGCCTGAGCTGCTTGAATTGTATCTGAACCAGATTTATTACGGACATGCCGCATACGGCATTCAGGCAGCCGCCAAGACGTATTTTGATAAAAACACAGGCGATTTGACACTTGCTGAGGCCAGCATGCTTGCAGGCATTCCAAAGGGACCGCGCTTCTTCTCCCCATTCATTGATATGAAAGCGGCGAAAGAGCGGCAGCGCATTGTGCTAAATACGATGGTAGCGGAGCAATACATCACAAAGCAGCAGGCGGATGAAGCATTCGCCGCGCCTCTCAAGCTTACTTCCCTGCATAATAAGGGCAAGGCCACCGCACCGTACTTCCGCGATTACGTCGTGAAGCTGGCAAAGGACAAATACGGACTCGACGAAGAAACGATTGAACACGGCGGCCTCAAAATCTATACGACACTTGATCCGCTCATGCAGCAAAAAGCCGAAGCTTCTGTACAGAAATATCTACCGAAAGACCGGAATCTGCAGGTTGCGCTCGTCGCCATTGAACCGCAGACCGGCTATATCCGTGCGATGGTAGGCGGACGAGACTATACAAAAAGCCAGTTCAACCGGGCTACTGCCCGTCGCCAGCCCGGTTCTGCATTAAAGCCGGCGCTCTATCTCGCTGCCCTTGAAAACGGGTTTACCCCGCTTACGAAAATCAAAAGCGAGCCCACCGTATTCACACTCGGAAATGATGCGACATACATTCCTAAAAATTACGGTGACCAATATGCACATGACTACATCTCTATGGGGGAAGCCATTGCCCGCTCCGATAATATCTATGCCGTCCAAACCCACATGACCATCGGGCCAGACAAGCTGCCCACAATGGCCAAGCGCTTAGGGATTGATTCACCACTGCAGCCGCTCCCATCGCTTGCGCTCGGCAGCAACCCTGTCATGCCGATGGAAGTCGCGCGGATGTTCGCTACCATTGCTAACCAAGGTCAAAGAGCCGATGTGCTTGCAATTACTCGGATTGTGGATCGGGAAGGACGAACCCTAATCGAGAATGTACCACAGACACAGCAGGTAGTGAGTCAGGAAAATGCCTTTCTGCTGACACATATGATGGGAAAAGTATTTGAGCCGGGCGGAACCGGACAGCGGGTGCGCTCGCAGCTCCATCGTCCCGTCGCCGGAAAAACCGGAACGACTGATTTCGACGCGTGGTTGGGCGGATTTACACCACAGTTAGCTTCTGCCGTATGGGTTGGATATGATGACAATAGCAAGATCGACAGCTTCGCAGATGCGCGTCAGGCCGCTCCGATCTGGGCCGATTTCATGGAGCAATCGCTTACCGGAAAACCGGCTGCTATCTTTCCTGTACCGCCTGGGGTTGTACCGATCTATGTCGATACAGCTACAGATAAGCTGGCAAGCCAGGATTCAAAAAAGCAGGAACTGATGTACTTCATTCCGGGAACCGAACCGAAAGAGTACTATCAAGCGCCCAAGGCGCCGCCAAAGGAAGAGCCGAAGAAACAAGAATCCTTCTGGGATAAAATGAAATTCTGGAATTGAAAAAAGGGAAGCAGAGCGTGTTCCTTGACGCTCGCTTCCCTTTTTTACGTGTCCTAGTAATCGATGTGTATGGTACACCCTTACATTCTATCCTAGTCACAATGCTGCAATCAATTATTGACAAAAAATTTCACATTCCGTTCAATTTTTTATGCCAATTTTGCCTTTAATTCTTCTGGAGAATTGTTCCACATCTGCGGATTGTGACTCTCCAGCAATTCACGAAGGTTCTGTTTCTCTTTTTCGCTCATTCCTTCAAGTATAAAGCGACGTTTCATCGCATAATCCATCTTATTCACATGGTCGGCGAGAATTTTCCAACCGCGGCGAGCTTCTCTGTCAACAAGCATCTCGCAGGCCGTTACGCCCGCGTAGTATGCTCCGTTCTCCCCAATATCGTTGGCTACCCATACGAGCCAATAACGCTTGCCATTTGGTACATCTTCCTTGTTCATAGAGAACTTGATGCCTTTTTCCACAGCACTTTTCGCATGCAGCGCCCCAACATCAATTACAGCTTCTTCCTCACTCACGATAATGGACGATACATTGCCCAAATCAATCATACCCGCGCCATAGCCGCCATGTACCTGATTTTTATTGCTGATAATATTAAAGCCACCTTGCTTACCTTTAAACAAGTCCATACTAATTGAAGCCTCCTCGCTTATTGCTGAACGCGCAACCGCCGTTTGATCTCTGCTACAATCTTCGGATCACGCGTACCGTCTTCAAGAAAATCAAGCGGATAATACAGTTTGTGATCATACCGCCGCTTGCCAGATATCGATTCCACAATCACGGAGCACTTGGACAACTCCTCAAGACTGCCGTCCGGCATCAATAGATAAATCGGCGTCCGATCTCCATCTTCACCGCTTCGATAAACATCATACGGCAAATCGGAAGGAGAATCCACTCCGAGATAGTATTCAGGGGTTATGCCTACGGCACGAAATAATTCATCAATGCCCTGCTTCCATTCTGTACTGCCGACCTTCTCTCCATACTCCACATACTTAAACAGCCTGCGGTTCATAAACCGCTGCGATAAATCCCGCAGAATCTCATCCTGCTCCTTACCCCATTCGTTCATATAAAACATGACCGTCGACTCATCAAGCGCAAGGTATTGTTCAAGCGTAATTGTCTCCTCGAACAGCGGAATAAAGTGTACAGGCCGCCACGTAAATGCATACCCGTGCTGATACAAATCACGCGCGCGCTCAAAAATCTTGCGCAGAATAACTTCTGCGCTTCGTGTCACCCGATGAAAATATACCTGCCAGTACATCTGATAACGTGCTACGATATAATCTTCCACCGCATGCATGCCCGTAGACTTCACAACGATCTTATCATGATGAGGGCGCAGCACACGCAGAATACGCTCCATATCAAAAGAGCCGTAGTTCGTTCCCGTATAGTAGGTGTCACGCAGCAGGTAATCCATACGATCGGCATCAATTTGGCTTGAGATGAGGCTTGTTACCATCGGATTCTCATATGTCTTCCCGATAACCGCCGCAACCTTGCGCGGAAAGTCATCCGAAATACTCCGCAAAATCCTATTTACCTGCGTGTCGCCTTCGATAATGCGCTGCGTCCAATATTCATGGTCAGTATGGAATACCTTCTCAAAGGAGTGAGAATACGGTCCATGCCCAATATCATGAAGCAAGGCGGCACTTAAGCATAACAGCCGCTCTTCTTCAGAAAAGGAGAAGGAAATACGACGGTTAAACTGAGCAAGTAGTCTACGCATGATCTCATACACACCAAGACTATGATTAAACCGGCTATGCTCTGCCCCATGGAACGTTACGTAAGAAGTACCTAGCTGGCGTATGCGCCGCAGACGCTGGAATTCACTTGCGCCAATCAGCTCCCAGATCAATTCATCCCGCACATGAATATAGCGATGTACCGGGTCCTTAAATACCTTCTCTTCCGTTAAACGTTCCGCCATCTACATCCCTCCTGCCTACGCTTGACGTAGTCGCTTCATCAATCCTTCCATCTCTTCCGGCAGCGGTGCCTCAACACACTGCCTCTCCCCTGTCACCGGATGATCAAATGCAAGAGAGGCAGCATGCAGCGCCTGTCTGCGCATGCCCACCACCCTGCCTCCTCCATACAGTGTATCTCCCATCAGGGGATGCCCGATATGACTGAAATGCACACGAATCTGATGCGTCCTTCCGGTCTCAAGCTCTATCTCCACAAGGGCGGCGCCTCCCTCTAGCATGCCCGGTACAGTTGGAAAACACTGAAGCACCTTATAATGGGTAACCGCGATATCCCCCTCGGAATGTACGCGGCGTCTTGTTGGATGGCGCACATCTCTAGCAATCGGTTCATTGATCGTACCACTCTCGCCTACAGCTCCTGGGCAGCCCTCTACAACCGCAAGATATGTGCGGCGAATCGTATGCTCACGAAGCTGCTTATCAAGCAGTTGGTGAATGAACGAATTACCAGCAATCAACACAGCACCGCTTGTATCCTTATCAAGACGATGTACGGGCCGTACCGCACGGGGTCTCCCCTGCTCCTTCCAATAATAAGCGATTCCATGAGCAAGCGTATGATTCTGTCCTTCCTTCACCGGATGTACGGCAAGACCCGCCGGTTTATTCACGACAAGTACCGCGTCATCCTCATACAATACAGAGAGCGCCATCGCCACGGGTGTAAGCGTAGTTTCTGGTGCGTCGGCAAGTAACACCCGAATCTGATCGCCCTCTTTTATTTTTTTCTTAAGAAATGTTTTTTTGCGATTCACAAACAAACCACTCTTTCGAGTCAGACGCTGCATCATACGACCAGATATCGATAGCCGTTCCTTCAACAACGACTCTACGGTTGTTCCATGATCATCTGCCCCGGCTGTATATTCCAGCCACTTTCCATCTATCTTCCATGATGTCATGATTTCACCTGCGTCGATTCAGCGCCTGGCGAATTCTCATCTCCAGCTCGCCCGGAACGACACCCCGCTTGCGATCAACGCTAAAGCGCACATATTGTTCATCTAAATCCAGCATCTCTTCAAAAATACCGCGTAAGCTCGCAGCGCGGCGATCGACCTGCATAAGCACATCCGCACCTTCTGGATGCACATCGAATATTAACTCAATCTCATCAAGCTCGCTGCGAAACTGTCCCGTCGGCTTAAACTCAAACTCCTGCACAAACGGCACCATCCGATGAATATGCTTCTTATATTCGCACGTTCCGCTTTCATACGAGTGACGGAATCCCATGCTCTCAACTTCAGCCAACAGCTGATCGACCAACGGATCGGGCAGCACCGTCACAATATCAGTATCTTTCGGGTCTACAGCCATCTCAATATCAAGCCCCGTACTCAAGTATACTTTCTGACGCCCAAATGAGATCGGGGAATGATACGGGACACGCAGTTGAAACGGAAGCACTTTTTTCTCACCCGGCTTAATTAACAGCGTATCAGCCACTCGGTAGGAAGCCAGCACCTCTTTATGCTTTGTCTTCGTATCGTTCGTCTCTTTATAGTATTCGGTATATAGATACATATAAATCTGCGAAATAGACTGCTCTACATTTCCACCTTCAATATGTACCTCTCCACTTAGCTCACCGCCGGGATATACTCTCGATTCAGCCAAACGAGCATCCACTTTCGCGGCCCCAATTCCAAAACTGGCAAGAAATTTATTTAGCATCACGCTTCATCCTCTCTCGAATGGTATCAGTATCGGTATATACGAAATCCGTTATGGAAAAGATTCATAAGAATACTATTCTGTGTCCTGCATGTTTTCTCCTCTCTCTACCCTCTTTTGACGCCGCTGCTTCTACGTTTTACAATGGATGCATACGAGACAAATTGGAGGAATGAATATGTACCAGCACATTCTACTTGCTTATGATGGCTCCGAACACGCCAAGCGCGCAGCCGAGAAGGCAGCCATACTTGCTGCTGAAACACACGCACAGGTTACCATAGTTACCGCATATCCGAAGTCACCCTCCCACATCCTTGGTGCCAAACCGGTTACTGAGGAAGAGATGGAAACCTACTGGGAAGAAAAAGCGGTAGAGATTGCCGATTTATTTCTTACGCGCGGTATTTCTTTCAGCAAGGTTGTACGAGCAGAAGAACCAAAGAGTTTGATTCTTGATATCGCTGAGGAAATAGGAGCAGACGTCATCGTTCTCGGCTCACGCGGACTTTCTAATTATGCACGTCTTATGATCGGCGGCGTCAGTCAAGCGATCGTTCAGCATGCCGACTGTGATGTCCTGGTGGTAAAATAAGGAGGTTTCACCCTCCCTCTCTCCGTGGAAAGTATCTAGTAACAACAACACGCTACCATGAAAAAGGAGAGATCAGAAATGAGTGCAAAACTGGAAACACTAATCGAAAACTTAAACACACTGTCCGATGAACAAGAAAGAAAGCACCAGGCGATGCATCTTCTCGTAGCCGCTATTATGGAACAGCCAGCGGAACAGCCTGTGCAGCAGTAACTGCAAACAGAAAATGATCCAATATTCATCTGCGTCTTTTTATGAACATATATGCTTTTTTACTTTTACACATAGTACCGGATAGAAAGGCCAACACTCTGTCATTTCGTGTTGGTCTTTATCGTATGCAGCATACATAAAAAAACAACATCATATGGAAAGGAGGGAGCGAATGGGCGAAGCGGCACAATCCTCCCCGATCTCTCTGCTTATCGTTATCTCTGTAGCTTTTCTGGTTCCGATTCTCCTGCAGCGCCTGCGTTGGACGATGGTGCCTGTCGTCGTGGCAGAAATCCTTGCAGGTATGCTGATTGGAAAAAGCGGCCTGAATCTTGTTCAGGAAGACAGTTGGCTATCCATTCTTTCACTGTTGGGTCTTATTTTTCTTATGTTTTTAAGCGGGTTAGAGATCGATTTTGATAATTTTTCACTGAAGGGAAAAGGAGGCGCTAACCCTTTTCTTATTGCAACGATTGCTTTTTTATTCGTGTTTGGTGCCTCCTTCCTTGTCTCATTGGGTCTGACAGGAGCCGGCATTATTGATCAGACATTTTTTATGACGCTGATTATTTCAACGATTTCACTTGGTGTGGTCGTACCTGTGCTTAAAGAGCGGCGAATCATGGAGACGCCGTTTGGACAGACCATCCTGCTGATTGCGGTAATCTCTGATTTCGTTACAATGATTCTGCTTGCAGTATTCGTATCGCTGCAGTCAGAGAATTCAACACAGTCCCTGCTTTTGCTTGCGCTTTTTGCAATCGCATTCGTGCTCTATCGGATTATTCGAAGATTCCGCTGGGCGCCCATGCTTGAGAAGCTATCAACCGGGACGGTACAGATCGGGACACGCGGCGTATTCCTGCTTATCATTCTATTCGTTGCTTTAGCGGAGAATATGGGGGCAGAGAATATCATAGGCGCGTTCCTTGCTGGTGTCATTGTATCCATGCTGGCACCACGCAAAGAGTTCGTCCATCAATTAGACGCGTTTGGATATGGGTTTTTGATTCCGATTTTTTTCGTTATGGTCGGAGCCAAACTGGATTTGTGGGCGCTTGTTCAAAACCCGAAAGTATATATCTTCATTCCACTGCTGCTGGTAGCATTGTATGTCTCTAAGGTGATCCCGCTCTTGATCCTGCGTAAATGGTTCAACTGGAAAGAAACCCTTGGTGCAGGTATGTTGCTCACCTCCACCTTAAGTCTCGTCATTGCGGCTGCAGCACTGGCATTGGAGAAGAAGATGATCGATCAATCGCTCCATGATGGACTGATTCTTGTTGCCATCCTCTCCTGCTTCATCTCTCCTGTTGCCTTTAATCGGCTCGTACCGGTGAAGAAGCAGGCAGACACCGCCTCCGTAGGCATCATCGGACTGAATGTGATTACGATGCCAGTAGCATTAGAGGTGCAGAAAGCTGGATTTAATGTTGAGTTGTACACACAAAAGGAACAGATTAAGCAAAACAAAGAGATCATTGAAAGCAATCATATATTCTACAGCAAGTTCAAAACTGTAAAGCATGTACAGGACTTCTCTGTCCATACCTTAGGGCAGGAAAATTTTTTCGCACGGGATATTTTAGTTTTTACTTCAAGTGATGATGATACGAATATGCGGCTTGCTATGCATGCTAAGGAGTTGGGTGAGAAACAAATCATTGTGCGTATGGAGAATCCAGAGCGGCATCACGAAGTCCGCGAGAATGGATTCATTCTCTTCTCTACGCTTTTCTCGACCAGTACGCTGCTCAAGGCACAAATCGAAGCACCGCACGCTATCGAGCTTATTGCACGAACAGAGGATGCTATCCAGACGCTTATGATGGGCAACCGCAAATATCACGGGATTGAACTAAAGCAGCTTCCTTTCCTTGGAGATGTATTGATCCTGCGGATTTATCGCGATGATGATTCCATTATTCCACATGGAGACACACGCCTCCAGCTTGGAGATCAGCTATTGGTTACCGGATCACTCGAAGGGCTGTATTCATTAGAGACCGAGCTAGCCTAACTTTTATGATGCAGATAAGCAGGCAGCACCGCTTGATAAAGCAGATGCTGCCTGTTTTTTACTACGTATATGCTCCTTTAGACCCTTTGTCCATGGAATAATAATCCAAATATCATATTTTTGTTCAAAATAATTTCAATTTTTCGTCACATGTTGTATGATATAATTAATAATTTACTTCTCACACCACACATAGCAATGGTCGCACTTTACTAGCAACAGGTTTGGAAGCGTTTTCTTCTACATGTGTAGAAAAGGAGGAAACAATATGGATTTACTGATTATCAACCTGGTATTTGCAAGTGTGGCACCTATTTTGTTCTGGCGTTTCGGTCAAAGGGCATTAGCAATGATGCAAACACCGTTTGTCGTCGCAATGTGGGCTCTCCTTCCGGAAATGCTGCCATTAAGCGCACCGAAGGCGGACTCAACCTTCATGTGGTGGGCCTTATTCTATTTCAACATGGCATTTGGTTATCTCGCTCTAGGAATGGTAGCCTTCCGTTGGGCAAGCCGATTCTGGGGAAGAGAAGAAGAGACGGAGAAGGAAAAAGGCATGATGTAAGGCAAAAAAGCAGGCGTGTAAGCCAGTGGACGATCTCCACAGGCTTGCACGCCCTTCTTTATTTCTGTAAAAGAAACTCTAGACTTCTTCAAAATACGCCAAAGCCTGACTGAGTCGCGCAAAGGAAGGACAATCATCCAATTCAGGAGCAGAGTCAATCAATGTCATCGCCACCTCAGGGCGAATTCCGGTAATAATAACCTGAATCCCAACAAGACGCAACGCAGAAATCATCTGCATAAGCGTATGCGCAAATTCGTCCTCAATAGAAGAGATGGCGGTTAAATCTACTGCGAGCTTTTCTAGATGCAGCCCCATACAGATCGTAAGCGTACGCTCTAGCAGAATATCTTTGTGACTCGTACCAATAATTGGCTGTAGTGGAAGCGCGCCAATCGTATCCGTAACCGGAACGATATGCACCGTCATATCACGAATAATCGTCTGCAGTTCTCGCTCCTTCTCCACATAGCCGGTAATATCCCTTAGTTCCGCCATCGCACCGATGATTTGACCCTCTTCCCGAAGCAGACGGGTCTGCTGACGGAGATATTTATAGTTCTCTCCCCGCCGATACGGCATCACATCAAAAAGAAGCTCCTGCTTCTCCTCTACTGTTTGCTGCAATCCGCGCAGATGCTGGGAGGGCTGATCAAGGAATTCATCAATATTATGCCCAAGCAGCTCGTCTCTTCGAATGCCTAAGATCCGTTCACAGGCAGCATTCATAAAAGTTATATGGAGGTTCGTATCAATCATCAGAATGCCTGTATCCAACTGTTCCAATACCGTATCAACCATTCAGCGCCCTCCTCTTTGGCTCGACCTATCTCTTCAGATGCTTCCGCACCTTCTCAACGAGCTGATCTTCTGTTAGGGCAGTAAGGTAACGTCCATTCACCACTGCAAAATGCTTCTTAAAGCCAATGCCACAGTACGATTGACAACCCAGCTCCATAGTGGCTTCCTCATCAATTTCTTTTAGTCGAGGAACCAATGTTTTTATATTAATCATCTTGCATTCATCACACACTCGAAATTCATTACTCATCGCTTGTTCCCTTCCTTGCCTTATACTCCACCTTCCATCATAACACATTTCTTTCTTCTTTCGCTTCACAAAAAATGCGGCGAATGATTAATTCGCCGCATTCAGGCTGTTCTGCTTAGTCCTTGCGATAGCTAACATCTTTGCTTGGGTGCATAAATCTACCGCTTTGCGGAATATATCCTTCTTCAAGCAATTCTTGATTCTCTGGTGTATTCCATCCAATGTCATTGGTCGGATGCACCCATTGATCCCCCGCCATAATAGCAGGGTCCACATCCTTGCTCCAGCGGTTGAGCGGTGACGCAGGAGAATCATAAAAGCTATCTCCAATCACTACGCCGTACTCATTGACGAATGGTTTTTCCAATTCTTCATTCGCTTCCGCCCGCTCTGGAGCATCGATCTGATGCGGCAGCGTCGTATCGGCCGGCTCCTGACCAATTTGTTTTTTATCCTGCTCCTCCATCCATGTCGCCTCCTGCCTATCTTTCTTCCTTTACTGCTATTATTCACCCTTTTCCGCTTAGTTACTCCATCTGTTTTTTCCGGGCCAGGCACCCATTTGCCTATGCCAGGCATAGTGTAGTACTGGACGATTGATTGAGAAGTGGAGGGATGATTATGTGCGGAATCGCAGGGTGGATAGACTGGCAGACCGATCTGAGCGGACAGCGGGCCGTTCTTTCGGATATGGCGCAATCACTTATACCCCGAGGACCCGACAACGAAGGAATCTGGACATCGCCGCACGCCGCTTTCGCCCACCGCCGTCTGATTGTGGTGGACCCGGAAGGCGGGGCGCAGCCCATGACACGGTCGCGCGGTGGCGAAACCTATACGCTTGTATATAATGGAGAGTTGTACAATACTGAAGAGCTGCGCAGTGAACTGCTTGCACGTGGACACCGCTTTACAACTACATCTGATACGGAAGTGCTGCTCGTCTCCTATATTGAATGGGGTCCTGAATGTCTGGAGAGATTAAATGGCATTTATGCTTTCGCCATTTGGTCACATCATGAAGAAAGTGTGTTTCTTGCTCGTGACCGTTTAGGTGTAAAGCCGCTGTTTTATACACAGCAAGGCACAAGCTTTATTTTCGGCTCTGAGATCAAGGCTCTGCTTGCCCATCCGGCAGTGCGACCGGAATTAACCACAGAAGGCTTAGGAGAAATCTTTGGCCTTGGACCGGCACGCACACCCGGGAACGGCATCTTCAGGAATGTATTCGAGCTTCTCCCGGCTTCTTATCTGCTCCATACCCGGCATGGAATGCGGACGAAGCGGTACTGGTCACTTGAGAGTCATGAGCATACCGACGATCTGGAGACGACCATCGCTACGATTCGTCATCTGCTTGGCGATAGCATTGCACGCCAGCTTGTTGCAGATGTACCGGTATGTACCCTGCTATCAGGCGGGCTTGATTCCAGCGCTATTTCCGCATTTGCGGCCCAGGCTTTTCGTGAACGAGGCATGGGATCTTTGCACACATTTTCTGTTGACTACGTGGGCAATGACATACACTTTAAGCCGAATGAATTCCAACCAAATGCCGATGCTCCATGGGCAAAGCGCGTATCAGAACACATAGGCTCCATTCATCATACTCTTTACTTTGATACCCATCACTTACTTGATGCGCTTCCGGTTGCTTTACACGCTCGTGATCTTCCCGGTATGACCGATATTGACGGTTCATTGTATTTATTCTGCGGCGAGATCAAAAAAGAGGCGACCGTCGCTTTGTCAGGCGAATGCGCTGATGAAGTATTCGGCGGCTATCCGTGGTTTCACAGGGAAGAAGCCCTCTCTGCTACCATCTTTCCCTGGGCTCGCAATTTAAAGGAAAAAACAAAATTCTTCTCCTCTGAACTTCACGCGGAAATTGATCTGGACGCCTATGTACGCGGACGTTATCAGGAAGCGTTGGATGAAGTGCCGCGTCTGCAGGGCGAAGCGGGGCTTGATGCACGAATCCGAGAGATGTTTCATTTGAATTTGACGCGCTGGATGCCGACACTGCTTGATCGCAAGGACCGCATGAGCATGGCAGTGGGGCTTGAAGTACGTGTACCGTTCTGCGACCATCGGCTTGTAGAGTATATGTGGAATGTGCCATGGGCTATGAAAACACACGGAGAGCGCGAGAAAGGCATTCTGCGTCAAGCGCTGCATGGTGTTCTGCCTGACGATGTATTGATGCGGCGCAAGAGTCCTTATCCGAAAACCCACAATCCTTCTTATCTGAACGCAGTACGCGATCAGGCACTGGCTGTGCTCAATGACAATGCTTCGCCCATTCTCCCGTTTATCAATAAAAAGGCAGTAAAAGAATTCGCGAGCCTGGATTTGGCTTCCATCCATATGCCGTGGTTCGGACAATTGATGAATGTACCGCAGTTTTTTGCTTATCTCGTACAGATTGATACGTGGATGCGGGAATATAAGGTCGAAATTAAATAATGACACAGCAAAAAGAGGCAGCGAGCGCATCCGCACTTTCCTGCCTCTTTTTTTTTGATTATATTTTATGTAGATGAAACCTGTTTTTCTATGCTTCTAGCCTGGCATAAAAAAGCGGCAGCACCGCCCCATTGCAGTACTGCCGTTTTTTTACGACGTGAATTTGCCTTGTTTATATTCATGAACCCAACGGTAAATCATTTTACTGTTGAGCCGATATTTTCTCGCCACCAGGCTAAGGCTTTTTTCTACAAGTGCATCTTGGACTACTTCCTTCTTGAATTCCATTGAATATTTCCTTCTCATTTCTTTCATCTTCTCTCCCTTCAGCCTGAAGTGATTTAGTGTTGATAAGGAAGGCGAAGAACAGTGCTCACTGAGTTCTGAGTATTTTTTACTGATTCTTTTTCCACTTCTTTAGGAGCTAACATTCCGTTAATACTTATAAATATGAGGGCCGTAACGACTAGTGAAAGAATTTTATTTTTCACTTTCTTACCTCCTTTCAAGCTTCGAAAATATGTAATATATGATAGTACCATCATAATATATTACAATTTTTTTCGATTTCAGCTTGAATGGTCATTTAAAGGAAGTACATCCATTTTTTACGGTTTTCCTCTTCTTTTCATACATAAATATAAAAATAATTATAGGGGCGTATGGCATGAGTATTCAACGAATCGGAGAAGTTGTCAGGGAGATAAGGAAGTATTTAAACATCTCTCAAACGGAGCTAGCAAAAGGAATTTGTACCCAGGCACTCATCAGCAAAATTGAGAAAGGCGAAGTAATTCCGTCCGCCGAGATTCTTTATTATATTGCTAAACGCTTAGGTATCACGCTGGATTACTTTTTCGACCGGATCGAAAATCCCCGCTTTACCTATGTACAGGAATTTTTTTATCAAATCCGCAAGCTGATTCGAGAGAGGAATTATGAGGAGGTTTCGATACTGATTAAAGCCGAACGAAATAATCCGATCTTTCATAACAGGGAAAATCGACAGTTTATGATCTGGCATGAAGGCATCTGCGCCTATTATCTTGAGCATGATCTACACAAAAGCCTGGAGCTTCTAGACAGCGCACTTGAGCTGTCCGTAAGCATGGACAACTATACGGAAAAAGAAATCGAGATTCTCAACAGCATCGGCATTATTTATAGTGAAGAGGGTCGCTATAAAGAGGCGCTCGAGCGATTTGCGACCGCCATTGATCATATGAACAGCATTACATTCATCCAAGATTATACGATCTATCTTCGGCTGTTCTACAATTACGCCAAGGTGCTTACTCAGCTTGAGAATTATACGCGATCGCTTACATACTGCGATAAAGGGCTTCGGCTATGTCAGCAGCACGAATATCTGTACTTATTTGGAGAGCTGCATTATCAAAAAGGGGAAAACCTGCTTAAGCTTCGCAAAAAAGAACAGGCGCTTGAATTCTTTCATAAATCTTGGACGATCTTTGATCTGCAACAAAACTATGTATTTGCCGAATTTGTTCAAAAAAAATTACAGGACTTGAGGTGATACAGACATGAAGGGCTTCGGGAAACATCTCAGGTGTACGCGCTGCAGCCCGACCTGTTTCCCCTGTCGCTATTTCTCCCATGGTTCTACATGGACATGAACATTTATCATGCCATGCTCTCTTCTCATCTTCTCTTCAATTTCCTCTGTAATCCTGTGGCTCTCCACCACGTTCAGATGCGGGTCTACATGAATCACCACATCCACGAGCACAAGGTTACCATGAGCACGTGCCTTAATATCATCGAGCACCTTTACACCGGGTATTTGCTCAATGGTATCGCGTAGCTTACTCAGTTCATGTTCATCAAAACCATCCGTTAAGCTATGTGTTGCCTCTCGAAAAATCTCCCATGCCGTCCGGCAGATCATCAATCCTACAACAACGGCTGCAAGCGGGTCGAGCCAAGGAAGCCCGAATTGAGCACCAATAATCCCCATCGCAGCACCAACGCTCACCCAAGCATCCGATAGATTATCCTTAGCCGCCGCCATGACGGCCTGACTATTTACCTTGTGTGCCAAATCCCGATTGAAACGATACACACCATACATCACGGCTGCACCTGCTAAAGCGGTCCACGCCGCCAGCATATCCGGCGTTTCTACACGGAAATCAATAATTGAGCGGCTCGCGCTATACAATACCTGCAGCCCAACGACCATCATAATAAAAGAAGCAAGCAGAGAAGCAACCGTCTCCGCCCGCCAATGTCCATACGGATGATCCTCGTCGGCCGGTTTACGAGAGAGGCGTAAACCGATAAGTACAGCGACTGAGGCCATAATATCTGTCGTATTATTCAAACCGTCTGCTACAAGTGCCTTAGAGTCGGTACTATATCCAATGATTAATTTTAATGCAGAAAGCACGAGATAGGCAATAATGCTAAGCCATGCGCCTCTCTCACCCATCTTTAACTTTTCATACTGCTGTTCTTCCATATATGTAAACCCCCATGTATTTCTGTATACGTATGCTACCAGATGAAATTCGTGTGGGTCTAGAGAAACCTTTTTGCCGCTAACTAGCATTGTAGAAGCGGGAAAATTTTTTGCGTTATGGTAAAATATTTTTCCCTAAGTAAAAATTCATGTTATGGAGTTGTGAGCAAGAGTACAGTACAATTTATCTTAACCAAAAACAATTTGTGGTAACGATATACAGGGCAGAGAGGTGGGATCTTTTGTTGAAAAGCGAACAAAAGGAGCAATTGCTAGATCATATCGTGCAACGCATTTATGAAATCTATCCCGACTTAGAAGAGAAATACGGAGAGAGAGGAAAACAAAAGTGCCGGGAGGATTCTGAGCATCACTTCCATCACCTAGCCACAGCGTATGAGATGGACAATGACCAATTCTTTATCGATTATACACTCTGGTTAAATAACGTGCTGACTTCACGCGGCATGAATCCATCTCACATTATTAGCAATTACCAGATTCTACAGGATGTTCTTTGTGATATACTGCCTTATAAACAGGAGCAAGCGTACAAGCGCATGCTCGCAAACGCAATCCAGACGCTTGAGAAACTTGTGTAAGGTCTACCGCTCGGCTTATATGAATGGAGTGATCGTATGCGCCAAGAAGTACAACACTTTGCTGAATATTTACTTGAAGGAAACCAGTTGGCCGCCTACGAAATTGTGATGTCAATTTCCGAACAAAGCGACATATGCATCTACGAACAGGTGCTGACGGAAGCCATGCGCTATGTAGGTATGCTATGGGAGAATAACCGAATCAGTGTGGCCGATGAGCATCTGGCTACCAGTGTCTGTGACTTCGTACTGTCCCAATATGCCTTTTATCGAAGAAAGGCCGAGAGAAAAGAGCGAAGACCCAAAGTCATGCTGCTCTGTGTCGAAGGCGAACAGCATTACCTGGGAATTAAGATGGTCCATTCTTTATTTGAAGAATACGGTTGGGATGCCCGCTTTCTAGGTGCTAATCTCCCAATGGAAGCTGCGCTGTCTCAAGCCTCTCAATGGAAGCCAAATGTCGTATGTCTTTCCTTTACGCTTATCAATCGCCTGCAAGACATAACGAACTATGCACGGGCTTTTGAGGGCCTTGAGCACAAGACAACCGTAATGATCGGCGGCAGACTTGTGAAGCACTATGATTTGCGCCGTTATTGCTCTGATCGAACGATTCTTGTGCCGGGTTTAGGGGATTTCAGACAATGGCTGATGCAAAGAAAGGATCATTCATCCATTTATGATGTCATCTAATCCCTGTCCTTATTTTATGATCGATCAGACTCTATCCATTGTACAGACTTCAGAAGAAGCAGCAGAAGTATTCGGGTCTCCGTCTACCATACTGGATGTAATTGATGAAGAAAGCCTAAGCAAAGCGCTGCGTTTCCTTCATGTCGACGTACCTACCGCCCGTATCGAGCTGACCATGCGAACACTGAACAATCCGCTTTCATTATTTGAGGTGCACATCCGGTGGCACGGCGGAGCAGGGCATATGTTTTGCGTGCAGCAGGATCAGCGCATACAGCGGCTATCCAGCTTAATGGAACAACTGCAAGGCCGTCTGGCAGCGACCGACTTTGCATTATTGGAGAAAAAAGAAGAACTCGAACACGCTATGGAACGGATTCATCAGCTATCAGGGTCGTTCATCCGACTCACCAATCGCATCGGCCTCGTCCCGCTGTTCGGCTCACTCACCGCAGATAAAATGCAGGCAATCTGCACGCCTATTCTACAGGAGTCCTATCATATAGGAGTTGAAAAGGTGTTATTTGACTTCACGGCAGTAACCGACTTCACAAGAGAAGGAGTCGAGCAGTTGCAAGTGCTGTTTGGCACACTCAATATAATGGGACAAATTCAATCCATCGCAATCGGAATAACCCCACAGCAAGCACGATATATGAACCAGGCTGGAATTGAGCTTAATGCCAGGTTTATAGGCAGTCTACAGCAAGCCATCGAACGGTTTGTATTATAAAAGGGTATGCCGAAGCGGCATACCCTTTTATAATAGTTTCTTAGCAAGAATTCGATGACTATACACATACGAGAACCCAATCCCGATGACCGGTGCGATCGCCCAATGCCATCCCGGCACAAACGGAATGAACACGGCAGCATACAGAATCGCCGCCTGTATCAGCATGACAGTAAAGACAACGCGGACAATCGCATCGCCTCTCGCCTCCCTCGGAACCGGATAAATATGCGTCCAGAATACATAACGGTAATGCTGACGTAGCGTCGATAGCTGGGCAGCAGTAAGCGCTAGAACAATAAAGTAGGCAGCAAGCTTGCCCCATACATCATAAATCAAACTAATAACAAGCAGTCCGATTACCGTAAGCCGCAAGCACATCCACAGCAGGTCAGAACGCACAAATACCTTGCCATACAGATACACATACGTATTACGCTGCGTAAAAGCAATGCGATTCACCAGCATCGCCGCCCACGTACGGCGTCGAACTTTATTCTCCATATGCGGCACATCAACGAATTGATTCACAAACGAGTAAAATCTTCCCCTCGCCTGCTTCTCCTTCTGCACAAGATGCTCCCAGTGAAGCTGCCCTTTTGAGAGCATACGATAATAGAAGAATGCGGCAGCAAGAAAAGCAAGCGCCGCTAGCAGAACCGCAAAAGTGAAACCCTGAGTAAATAAGATCGATAGCACCGCCGTATTGGCAACAAAGCGAAGCAGCATATGCATCGCTCTTGCTTGCCGTTCGCGCAGACGCATCTCCTGCCATTTTCCAAGTACATTTACCAGCTTTAGTACGAGGATGAAGACAAGCAACAACACGAACGGTTCAGAACGCTCGCCCATACGATGCGTATACAGCGGCCACACTGCAAGCAGCAGCAGAAAGGAATACACCGCATGAAAGCTGAATGTATACACGATCGCACCATTAAAATATGGACGCATTCTGCCTTCGAGCGGCAGTAAAAATACAAGATCCGCTTCTTTTAGCAGCGTACGAATCGTACCTGCCGTAATCAGCAGTGAAAACAAAAAGATGATCAGCCATTCTACCGGGTATGTCCGCGGCAGTGATGTAAGGAGCTGTCCATAATAATACGCTGCAAGAATAAAAGCAAATACAAGAAACATAATCGTACCGCTGTTGGCGATATAGCGCATATAACCAAGCGCTTCCTTGGTGAAGGCGCCCACCCGCTCATTCCAGAGCCGACGCACATCCATTAGCGTTCCCCGTCCTTTGTCAGCTCATAAAATATATCATCAAGCGTAGCTTCGACCATGCCTGTCTGCTCTCGAATCTCCGCAAGCGTTCCTGCCGCGCGAATGCGCCCATTATGCAGCACGATGAACTTGTCGCAATACCTCTCTACCGTAGAAAGAATATGCGAACTCATCAGGATGCCTGCCCCTGTGTTTTTGACCTTCACCATTAATTCCAACAGCGAACGAATCCCTAGCGGGTCAAGACCAACAAAGGGCTCATCAATAATATAGAGCGATGGTTGTACCAGGAAGGCATTCATAATCATCATCTTCTGCCGCATCCCTTTGGACATATGCTGCGGAAACATATCCTGCTTATCCTTCATGTTGAATTCCACAAGCAGCGGGCCGATGCGTTCCTCGAATGCGGAACGATCTAGACCATACGCCATCGCCGTTAGTTCCATATGCTCCCACAGTGTCAAGTCTTCATAGACGAGAGGAGACTCCGGCACGTACGTATAAGACGATCGGTAGGCTTCTGGTGCTTCCTGCAGCGTCTGGTTATGAATACGAACAGCTCCTTCAGATGCTTGAAGAAGACCTAGAATGTGCTTGATTGTAGTGCTTTTCCCTGCACCATTGAGTCCGATCAGTCCGACCATCTCATGCGGATAAACGGTAAAAGTGACGTCATGAATGACAGGACGCTTCTTACGATAGCCGCCTGTCAGCTCTTGCACTTGCAATATTGGGTCCATAATTACTCTCCAGACACGTTTTTCTTTATATTATAGCAAACTATCCGAAGTGTAATAAAATGATGATGCAGTATGAGGGAGAAATACGGATGGAGTGAAAGCGCCGCTGGCATTGAGGGGGAAATAGCGGCATACAGGGGTACTACAGGAGAGGTAGAAAATAGAAGAAGAAAAAAGAACAAAGCACTCTTACACCATCTCAGCCTGTATCCCAATAATCGTTTATCGCTCGGCCGCATGATTCTTCCACAGCCGCTGCCACCCAAGCCATCTCCTCATATCTCTCCGCTGCAAATTCCAGCTCCTGCAGGGACATTGATTGTGAATTGTGTGTTGTGCCACAGTTTTTTTCCTGCGCAAGCCATCCTCCATCACCTGATTCGTATATCTGCGCCTCCTTGTTATAAATCCATGTCATTATGCCCTCTTTGTAATAAGTGAAAGCTTCCTGTTCGATTGTGATGTCATTCATTATTAATTCCTCCCAGTCAGTTATTGATGTTTTTAGTATAACGGACAAGCCATCGTCTGGACACAATAATCGTCCGACAATTCACACAACTTCATGCGTCGAATTTTTTCGAATGCGCGATAAAAGGAAATTTTTGTTGGAAGCGTATAGGTTTCGCGAGAAGATAGTAAGAACGAAAAGGAGATTCCTGTATGTACGCGACCCTTCACTTTATTGTGCCTTTGCTATGTTATCTGCCTGGTTTTTCTCTGACTTTTTGTCGCGTGTCAAGGACAGCGGCAGCCGTTCAGGCAGGATTGGCGTCTGTTTTTGTCGATTGGTTTTGTCGGATACTTTTTATCCGTTTGGCTTCAATTCATCGCCACATGGCTGTACTCTGCCCATATGGGTGCGATTCTGACATCGGCAAGTCCCGTGTTTATCGTGCTGTTCGCTTTTTATGTGCTTAACGAAGCTATTACAACAAAAAAGCTCTGGTCATGCATTTCGCACATTTATTTCTTCAAGTGGAATACGATAAAAACAAAGAAACCGAAGCATTAGGGGCTGACCCTTGCGCTTCGGTTTCTTTTTATCCCGCTGCTTAACTGCGGGAACGCACTTCATAAATCGCAAATTTGAGATAATCACCTTCATCAATTCCGGTCAGCTTCGGATGGTCGATGCCTGCTCCGCTCCAGTGAATAAGTCGAAGCACCTTCTTAGCATCCACCGCCGCTTCCTGAATCGTATCAGCAAACATCTCGGCACTCATATGATAAGAGCAGCTCGCTGTAACAAGATACCCTCCGTCCCGCACCAGCTTCAGACCGTTCAGGTTGATATCCTTATAGCCGCGCTGTGCGCCTTTTACAGCACCGCGTGATTTGGCAAAAGCAGGTGGGTCAAGAATGACGACATCCCAAAGCTTCTCTTCCTTCACCGCTTCACGCAAATAGTCAAACGCATTCGCTACTACAAAATCGACACGATGCAAAAAGCCGTTTAGCTGCACGTTCCGTTTTGATGTCTCTATTGCATGATCTGAAATATCAAGCGTTGTTACCTTTTTTGCTCCATGCTTGCAGGCATTCAGCGTAAAGGAGCCAGTATGGGTAAAGCAATCCAACACTTCCGCACCGTCCCAGAACGGATTCTTCACAACTTTACCACGTCGATCCACCGGGCGCAGCACTCGCTCACCGTCCATCTCGACCTCTTGCACATCGATCCCATGCGCTCTGCCCCATCCCGTCATTAAAGGCGCAATCGCTGAACGATTCTCACGCTGATCGAAGAAATAACCCGTTTTCTGACCGTTCTCGATATCGACAACCAGCTTCAGGCCATTCTCTTCTATCTCAATTTCCGTCTCCGATTCACCGTACCAGAACCCCTTCTCCTGTTCCATTCCTTCTAATTCACGCACATACACATCGTTTCGCAAATAGACGGCTTTGGGACTGAACACTTCAAGTAAAGCCGGAAGAATCCATTCTTTGCGCACTTCCATTCCAAGCGAAAGAATCTGCACAACTAGCACATCCTCGAACTTGTCCACTACAAGACCCGGCATAAAATCCGCTTCCCCATACAATACACGACAGGAACGAATGCCCGGTAAGAAGCGCTGACGGAACTCCCACGCTTGACGAATACGCGCTGTGAAGAGTTCTTGGTTCACTTCTTCTTGCGGGTCAAAAGTTAAAATGCGTACAATCATCTGTGAGTTCGGATTCATATAGCCTTTGGCAAGAAAATGACCCTGATGATTGACAACCTCGACAATCTCTCCAGGGACAACGTCGCCCTCGATGCGTTCTACTTCACTCTGAAAGATCCACGGATGTCCTTGTTCTAGGCGTTTGCGGCGATTCCGCACAAGAAAAACTTTTGTCACAATACACGTCCCCCATAATTTTAAATCGTCTGCCTCAGAAACTTATGGCATACAATAAGATAATGATAAAATAACGATAACAATCCTGAATGTCAAATGGAGATTTTCTATGCAAAAAATCAGAACACATAATCAGCTCATCCGCTTCATCTATGAACTGGTAAATCGATTCTCAAAAGATGATATCTCGGGCATGTCCGCCCAGTTGGCCTTTTATTTTCTATTGTCTATTTTCCCTTTTTTTATTTTTGCTTTTACACTCATCGGTTACCTGCCAATTTCTACGGAAAATGCGCTTGCAATCATCCAATTCATCGCGCCGGAAAAGGTGACAGAACTATTAGAGAGCAATCTTCACAGCTTCCTAAACAGCCGGAACGGATGGCTGCTTTTCTTAAGCTTAGCTGGAACGCTTTGGACTTCTTCTAGCGCCATTCATGCGATCATCGCTGCACTGAACCGTGCATATAATGTGGCCGATGAGCGATCTTACATTATGTCCCGACTGTTGGCCATTCTGTTCACCATTGGTATGGTGCTGGCTATTTTTATCACGCTGCTGCTGCCTGTCTTCGGAAAAACGATTGAAGTCTTTTTCACATCGCATATGCATATCCCGCACTATGTCATCCTGATGTGGAATCTGCTGCGCTGGGTGGTCAGCTTGCTGTTTCTCTTCAGCCTATTTGCTTTCCTTTATTATTTTGCACCCAACTGCGATGTGAACTGGAAGGTCTCTATCGTCGGTGCGTTATTTGCCGGACTCGGCTGGCTCGCCACCTCGTACGGCTTCTCTTATTACGTCAATAATTTCGCCAATTACTCGCTGACATACGGGAGTCTCGGGGGCGTCATTATTCTTATGATTTGGTTTTACCTATCAGCTATGATTCTGATTCTAGGCGGACATATCAATGCGCTGATTCAAAAATATACAAATGGAAAGCGATAAATACATCCACAGCGTACCGAAACGGGAGGGATAAGAGATGCAAAAGCCTGTACCGAAACTCGGATTCTACTTCTCATCTGGGCAAGTAGATATGGCGCATCGCAATATAAAAAGACATGCTTGGGCAAAGCTTCGCTTCGATACCCTGCGCAAACAGTGTGACGAATTCGTCGCCCATTATTCCGATGAAGAGCTATATACATGCATACTATCTATGCACAAGCAGACATTCGCCTACGGGATCTCGGGCTGTCCGCAATGCAGGAAGGCATACCCCTCCTCAGGAGAAGCGTATTACGGAATGTTCAGCCGCTTTCCTATAAAGGAGATGACCTGTCCAAGCTGCTCCTGTACGGTGCCGAATGAAGCCTTCGCAGATAACGGGCAGGGCTTCACCCGTGACGGGGTGGCCTATTATCCAATGGGCATGTGGAATTTCTACACCGCAGGCTGGCTGTTCGGCGGCGTACGCGATCATGAAGGTATGGTGACAAAACTAACGTATCTGTATATGCTGACAGGAGAGAAGGTCTATGCGCGCAAAGCGGTCGTTATTCTCGATGGATTCTCCGCTATCTTTCCCAATACAATCGGCCCCCGCGACTTTACACCCTTTGCAAGCAAAATGGAGATGGGGCGGCTGCACCTTTTGACAAGCATTGTATTCCGGATCAAAGTATTCTTAGCTCATGATTACGATTGGCTGTATGATCTAGAAGAGATGGATACCCCTTCGCCTGCGCTTACCTTACTAGGTGAAGTCGGAACGATACGGGATAATATTGAACGCATGCTGAACGATTATCTGCTGACAGAGCCCGGCGGCCCTCTCTACAACCTGTCAGGGGGGAATTTGACAGAACTCCACAATCATGAAGCGGATGGTGTGCGGGCGATGCTTGCCGTAGGCTTGATTACGAAAAAGAGAGACTATCAGAAATGGGGTATCGAAGCAACCGATGTGTTTTTGTCAAATGCGTTAGGCCGTGACGGCATGTATTTTGAAGGTTCCTACGGATATTCCATGTTTACCATTACGGTCTTCCTCGATATGGCTCTGCTCTCCATGCAGTCTTCTTCTCTCTCCAATATACCCGCCGTCCATCCATTCGCAAGTGAGCGTTTCTTCCGATTTGCTGTACAGAATCCGATGGAGATGCTGTGCCAGGGTCATCTCCCGTGCTACGGAGATTGGGGACAGGATCGGATATGCAGCGAGAAGCCGGATGCCAAGACACTGACGGACACATACCGAGCCGCTCTGCACTTCTATCAATACTCTCCCGACTCAAATATACGCGATAAGGCAGCCGATTGGCTCCGCCGTCTCTATCCACTTGTCTCATCTCGACTAGGAGAGAAAGGTATCGACCTCTTCCTCCTCCATCCGGTCTTTGCACAGCCACCCTCTTTTACGCTGCCACAGCACGCAACCATCGCAGGCCAGACTGGCATCGGCATCCTACGCGACTCGAATCAGACTACCATATTGATGCGTACAGGAGCTAACCATACGCATGCGCATGATGATGTGCTCGGTTTCACGTATTATGCGTACGGCAAGGAAGTCTCGGCCGACCTTGGCTACAGCACATACGGCTCCAACGGTCATTATGGCTGGAGTACGAAGGCAATCGCACACAATACGGTTGTGGTCAATGCAGATCAACACATGAAGAAGGGACAGTTATACAAGCCATTCTCCGGCGGTGAATTCACCTGCCTCTATGAATCTCCTGCCGTCACAGCCTATGAGGGTGCAGCACCTAACTTGTACGGAATCGACGCATACCAGCGCATGGTCGGGCTTGTGCCGCTTCCTGATGGTTCCTCCTATGCAGCTGATCTTTTTTATGTACGGGGCGCACGTACAAGTGATTATTCATTTCGCGCCTTTCATGAAAAAGCAGACTTCACAACAGAAGGAATAAAGAAAGCAACACGAACGCAACACGCATGGACACTTGCCGGATTCGATACACAGTCACACCCGTATTTTGATCAGCCTGGCAAAAGTTTTGGAGAGCGGCTTACCACAGGCGAAACCTTCGCTCCGTTATTAAAAGAGGAAAAACCGCAGTACTGGACCCCAGTGCCAAATAACGGCTATGGCTTCATCTATGATGTTCATGAGTATGAACCAGCAAGTTCTTGCATGAAAGCCCATTGGCAATCCCATGAAGGATATGCGTTAACGTGGCACGGTCTATTGGATGCAGACGATCAGATCATAACCGGGCAGTATCCGAACCTCTCCGGCACAGAACGCCACCCTCTTCTTCTCATCCGCAGTCTGCGTACAGCCAAGCAGTATGCAGCCATCATTCACACTACAAGGGAGCAAAATCACATGCGCCTGCTCTCCGTACACCGTCTCGCCAGCCGCGGCGGAGATACAACCGCCTTAGCAGCAGAGATTAGCAACGGATGGCTGGACTTCTGGGCATACAGCCCCGTAGCACAAACGATGGTCATTCACACTCGCTTCGGCGAATGGCGTCTCAATGGACGGTGCGGCTTCCTGCGTACCGACCGTTCTGGGAAAATTCTCGCTCACGCCTGCATCCATGCTTCCTCCATGACTTTTCAAGGCAGGCAGATCGACGGGGCTAAAAAAATATGGTTTCCTATTAAAGCAATTGAAAAACAAAAAAGAGCAATCCGACTTGATCCACACCTACCGCCTAACGGTGCAAGATTTATCCGAATTGCTCCTGCCAAGGATGCATCCGCCTCCCTGTATGAAATTAGAGACGTTCACAGCCGAAAAGATGCAACGACTGTTATGCTGCGCGATTCCCTCAGCCTCTCAAAAGGAATCGTTGCTTCGTGCACCAAGGATCAGCTTCACACACGATTCCCGCTCCCGCTTGGCGCTGCCTTTTGCGGCAAATTTATTATCGGCGAACAAGGTGGGTACGGAATTATTGAAGACATTCCTACACCCAAAACGATACATGCCCGCATTCTCTCTTCCTTTACAGAAGGGGAAGCATTCGACATTACCGATCTGGCCGAAGGCGGCTGGGCACAATGGCTTTAATATTGCTCTTGCCTACTTTTTCGCTGCTGCTACTGCAAGCAGCACCCACCCAATGAGGAAGCAGACACCGCCGATTGGCGTAATCGCACCCAACCAGCCGATTCCCGTTAGCGCAAGAATATACAGGCTAAACGCAAAGAAAATAATACCGGCCTGCATAAACCAACCGGAGAGTCTTAATTGCTTCATGCCCGCAATCTCCCGCTCACCGAGAATACCAATCGCAAGCAGGCCAAGACCGTGAATCATGTGATAGTGCACGCCTGTTTTGTACACTTCAAGCAGGCGTTCCGCTATTTTTCCTTCCAGACCATGAGCACCAAATGCGCCTAACGCTACTGATAAAAACAGGTTGATGCTTCCAAGAATAATAAACAATCGTGCCATAGCAATCTCCTTTGCTCCTATTTTTGACGTGTTGCCTCATTTTTCATTATAACAAACGTTCTTATGAACTTTTTGACAGACTCGGTACTTCTTTAGGAAAGAATAATGAACGGCTTATCCACACCCCGCCACATGCAAGCAGCATCAGTCCTCCCACAACAAGCAGTGAGAAGGACGCCCCTGTATGCATCACGGTGCGCGCAAACAAGCCAATCAGACTCACCCGAAGCAGCATACCCACCGCCGCAAAGAAGCTATTGACCCGCCCCATCATCTCATTGGGAACTTCATTCATCATAATCGTATTACGAGCCACACGCGATCCAGAGTTTCCCCATCCAAGCAGAATACTCATCATAAGAAAAAATCCGACTACAGGAAATACAGCAATCATGACGGTTGCTACCGTATACACACTCACAGTTAGAAGCACTGTTCGGAACTCTCCCTGCTTACGCAGCAAGAACGGAATGGTATACCCGCCAAGGATGGCTCCTGCTGCATACATCACATCAGAGAGCCCCAGCACTGTTCCATCTGCGCCAAGCGTGTCTGCAATATAAATAGGGATCAAATAATTTCCTACCATCACACCGACAAACGGCATGAAAGAACTCAGATAAAAAATGGTAAATAGCGGCTTATCCTTTATGTATATGAATCCTTCTTTTAAATTTTCCCATACGGACACTTTCGATGCATGCTTCTGATTTCCTGAAGATACATACGGAATGAATGAGATGAGCAGGAAGCCTGCCGCATACGTCATCGCATCTACTATTAGAATCAAAGAAAAATCAATGCGATCAATCAATACGCTCGTTAACCCGCCTGCCAGCATGGAGGCAGCCTGGTTCTGAATTTCCATCACACTATTAAGCTCTCGGTACTGCTCCTTAGTAAAAATCTCTTGATTGAATGCAAACTGAGCCGGATAGTGAAGCGAATAATAAAGCGAGCCTGCCGCATACATGCTTATTAGGTGCCAGGTTTCATAATTACCTGCCGCAAATCCCCACACCGCAAAAAAAACGGCCACCACAAAGCCAAATATCTCACTGAACAAAAGCACACGCTTCCGCGGCACCCGATCAATCCACACACCAAGATAAGGAGAGAGAAAAAATAACAGGAATGTCATGCAAAAAGCCACATATCCATAGATTTGACTACCGTCTTCTCGGTTTATAAGAAGCCAGGGTACCCCAATCATCGTAACACCCGACCCGATCGAAGAGAGAATGTTGGCGAGAATTAACTTCTGAAACCGTTTATCGCGGAGTACTCCTTTCATATCGCCACCTCATTACAGGATAATTTTGTAATTATTATATGTAATCATTATAAATTAATGCGGTAATAATTACAATAAACAAAGACCCGCCAGCATCTCATAGTTGTGGGAGATGACATAGCGGGTCTTTTTCCTGCTTATAGTACGCTGTATTGTTCTTCGTGTATATCTGTAATAAACATGTGGCCCGGCGCATGGGTAATCATAATCTCCGGCTTCACATGCATCGCCACCGCCTGTGGCGTAACCCCGCAGGCCCAAAAAACAGGTACTTCCCCTTCGTTAATGGTTACATGATCGCCAAAATCCGGTCGATTCACATCCTCAATGCCAATCGATGCAGGGGTTCCAATATGAACAGGCGCACCATGTACAGATGGAAAGCGACTCGTTACCTGTACAGCTCGTACGACATCCTTTTCAGGCATTGGGCGCATACTGACAACCATCGGCCCTTCAAAAGAACCGGCCTTCACGCATGGAATATTCGTCTTATACATCGGTACATTGCATCCCTCTTCAATATGTCGTACCGGAATATTATTTCTAAGCAGCGCCTGCTCAAATGTAAAGCTGCAGCCAATTAGAAATGCGACCATATCATCTTCCCAGTATAAACTAATATCTGTCACTTCGTCTGTCAGCTCTCCGTGTCGATAAATACGATATCCCGGAATATCCGTACGCAAATCAGCATCCGGAGCCACCAATTGCGGCACCCATGACCCTGCTTCTGTCACATCAAGTATCGGACATGGCTTCGGATTGCGCTGGCAGAAGAGCAAGAAGTCAAAAGCCACTTCCTTTTTTAAAATAGCCAGGTTTGCCTGTGTATAGCCCGCAGCCATTCCGGCTGTCGGCCCCTGCCATTGTCCATCTCGAATGAGCATTCGGGCTTTAGAAGGTGTAAGTATCGCTGGATTCTGTATCATGTCTTCCTCCTCTATAAGAATTCTTTATACAAACAGCTTTGGAAGCTCTTTAACCATTGTAATGCCCCCCATAATTGCCATCGCGACAACGATAATTACACCGAATACCGTCAGCCAAGCCGGATGTTTATAATCGCCCACAATTTTTGTTTTGTACGCAGCCACCAGCATTATCCCTAGAGAAAGCGGAAGAATCAGACCATTTAGTGCACCAACAAGCACCAGAACTTTGACTGGTTTACCGATCAAGACAAACACACATGTCGAAATGGCAATAAAAGATATAATAATGGCCCGGTGATACTTCTCCAGCGTCGGGCTGAATGTCCGAATGAATGAGACCGATGTATATGCAGCACCAACAACGGAAGTAATCGCTGCGGCCCACATCACGATTCCAAAAATCTTGTATCCAACATTTCCTGCCGCCAACTGAAATACGGATGCCGGAGGATTCTTCGGATCAAGCGTAAGGCCTTGCGCAACAATACCAAACGCCGCCAGAAATAGTACAATCCGCATGATGGAAGCAATACCGATGGCAGAGACGGCGCCTTTGGTTACATCAGGCAGGGCCTCTTTTCCTTTGATTCCTGCATCTAATAGACGATGGCCACCTGCGAATGTAATGTAGCCGCCAACAGTACCGCCAACTAATGTAACAATTGCCAGAATATCAATCTTCTCAGGCACGAACGTTCTGGCAACCGCTTCGCCAAGCGGCGGCTGTGAGGTGATCGCCACATATACCGTCAGCCCGATCATAACGAAGCCTGCAATCTGCGTAAAGCGATCCATCGCTTTGCCCGCTTCTTTGATAACAAAAATAAGAATCGCAATAATCCCACTAAGCAACGCGCCCATCTCTGGACTGATACCGAACAATACATTCACACCAAGCCCGGCACCCCCGACATTTCCGATGTTAAAGGCCAGACCGCCAATAACAATGAGAAAAGCGAGAATATAACCGAGGCCCGGGAACACCATATTGGCAATATCCTGCGCCCGTTTCTCCGATACGGCGATGATGCGCCAGATGTTCATCTGTGCACCGATATCTAAAATAATCGACATTAAAATTACAAAGCCGAAGCTTGCTGCCAATTGGCTTGTGAATACCGTTGTCTGTGTAAGAAAGCCCGGCCCGATTGCTGATGTGGCCATCAGGAATGCAGCGCCGAGCAAAACGCTGAGATTGCTTTTTTTGTCCATGTTGAATCTCCCTTCATGATGCCGTGCTTTATAATCGTACAGCTTTATTTTACGATTCCCCTATAGCTCGTACAGACACATCGGCCTGTGAAAGCAATTCTCGAATCGTTCTGGCAAATTCAAGCGCATGCATGCCATCACCGTGGATGCATACGGTATCTGCTTTAATATCAATGTCCTGCTTCTGCATGGTATAAACCTTCTGCTCCTTCACCATACGAACCACCTGCCGTACCGCCTCTTCTGTATTCGTAATCAATGCATCGGGCTCTCTACGTGAAGTTAGCGTACCATCGATCTGATAAGTGCGATCCGCAAATACTTCATGAGCGGTCTTAAGACCGATTCGCTCTCCTGCTTTGGCCAATTCACCGCCCGAGAGTCCGAAAAGGATCAATTCCGGATCTACTTTATAGATCGCCTCCGCAATGGCTTCAGAGAGAGCACTGTCTTTGGCCGCCATATTGTACAGCGCACCGTGCGGCTTCACATGCTGCATCCGCGCACCCGACGCTCTAACAAAACCGTATAAGGAACCAACCTGATAGATGACCATGTCATAGGCTTCTTGCGGCGTAATGTCCATATTACGTCGTCCAAATCCCTCTAGATCTGGCAAGCCGGGATGCGCGCCGATCGCAACCCCCTTCTCGAGCGCTAGATCAACTGTGCGGCGCATTACGGACGGCCCACCCGCATGAAATCCGCAGGCAATATTCGCTGATGTAACAAATGATAGAATCTCTTCGTCAGCTCCCATGCGATAAGCGCCAAAGCTCTCTCCCATGTCACAGTTAATGTCTACACGATACATAGTTGTTTCCTCCTTTATCGCCACGATGTTTATGAATATCGCAGGGCAATGCCCTTTTTAACCTGCTGAATCTGCATCTCACGTGCCACATACAGCACCTCTGCTTCTTCAAGGGATACTTCCGTAAAGCGAACGCTGTCGCCGGGCTTTACTTGAGCAATAACCGGAAGATCTGCCGAGATGATCTGAGCGATCTTCGGATAGCCGCCCGCCGTCTGACGATCTGCCAACAGGGCAATCGGCTGCCCGCCTGGCGGTACTTGAATCGTACCTGAAGCTACCGATTCCGATATCATCTCCGTCGGTTCCGATAACATAAGTACCGGCCCTGTAAAACGGTATCCCATCCGATCGGATTGCGGCGTTACTTGAAACGCTTCAGCAAATAACGCCTGTCTGCTCTCTTCCGTAAACATGTCAAACTGGGCGCCGCGCAGCACACGTACAGTTGGGTTATTGTCATATTGCGGAAATACATCCACACTAATGCTCCAGCCAGGAGCAGATGCTGCTTCTCCCCGATCGGCCAGCTTCCGCATTTTTTGTATGCTCCATTCAGAGGGCGAACCAGCCTCCAATACATCTCCTTCTTTTAAGGCCCGACCGCAGTACCCGCCAAGCCCTGCACGCAAATATGTACTGCGGCTTCCTAACACCTTCTCCACCGCATAGCCGCCTGCTATTGCCAGATACGTCCGACAGCCGAATACGCAACTACCAAAATTTAGCACGCTGCCTTTCTTCACATAGACAGGACGCCACTGCAGGATCGGCTGTCCGCTTATTTCCGGTGATATATTCGCACCGCAAATTGCAATAAGAGCATCCTCTTCAAACAAAAGCTTCGGGCCAAGCAGTGTAATCTCAAGCACCGCCTCTCCCTCTGCGTTGCCCACCAACAAATTCGCCATACGCATCGCAAATGTATCCATCGCGCCGCTTACAATTACTCCATGCTGCTGAAATCCATACCGTCCCATATCCTGTATAGTCGTCAGCAATCCGGGACGCAGTACCTTTATCCGCATCTGTCATCCTCCCCCCACTCCTCGTACTCCTGCCGGGAAATGGCCCGGAACCGGATTCGGTCACCGGCTGCAAGCAACGTTGGCGGATCACTGTCCGGAACAAACAACGATAAGGGCGTTCTTCCGATCAACTGCCATCCACCCGGTGTCTCAATCGGATAGACACCCGTCTGCTGCCCGGCAATGCCAACCGATCCAGCAGGAATTGCCAGACGGGGCGACGGTCTGCGTGGAGCAGCAATCGTCTCCGGCATGCCGCCGAGATACGGAAAGCCCGGAGCGAAACCGATCATATAGACCAGATATTCAGCGCCGCTATGGATCTGAATCACCTCTTCGGGGGTCATGCCATTATGCTCAGCTACAAATTCCAAATCCGGTCCGAATTCTTCTCCATAGCATACGGGGATTTCTACCGTACGCAAAGATGCGGTCATATCATCCCCTATTGCTGCTATTACCTGCTCCAAAGCCTCGCACACTTTCTGGAACGGCGAAATAAATTCTGTACGCTCTTTCGCCAAGCGCACACCGGTTTCTTGAAGTACACCATACGGATCATAGAACACTGTCACCGTTGTGAACGCGGGGACATATTCTATCATACCGGGAACCGGTTTTAATTCGAGCTGCATCGATAACGCTTTTACTTTGCGTTGAACGGTTTCAGAGATCTCTTTCCCGACTTCGATTATCGCAGCGGCGTCGCCAAGCGGCGATATCTTCATCCTCATCACCTATCCATTTCTGTTTTATAGCCAAGCTGACGTGAAATGTCCCTGGCTGTCTGTTTAATCTTTTCAACTAACAACGGTAGATTCTTACCCTGATAATGAGCTTCCAGCCCGGCCATGCTTATACCGGCTACCACTTGACCCCGATGATTAAAAATAGGAGCTGCCACCGCCGCCGAATAATCTTCGAGTTCAGCATAGCTAACGGAGTAGCCGTTGGCCTTTACTTCGGCAATCGATTCCCGTAAACGCGCACGATCGGTAATTGTTCCAGCAGCAATCGCTTTCAATTCCGTCTGATTCATATAGTGTTCCACTTCTTCTTCAGACATATAAGAAAGCAGAATACGCGAACAAGCTCCTGCGTACAGCGGTGTTCGACGGCCTACCCTCGTATAAAGGCGAACTGGATTGTTTGTATCGACTTTTTCAATATAAATCGCTTCGTCTCCTTCACGAACGATCAGATTCACAGCCTCCTTCATCTCGTCACGCAGCTTACACATCAAAGGAAGGGCCAGACGTCGAATATCAAGACGCTCGGATACCAACTGCCCCAGTTCAAGGAAGATAAGGCCAAGCGTGTACTTCCCTTCCTGATCCCGTGTAAGAAACTCCATTTCTTCTAGGGCTTTTACCTGTCGGTGAACCGATGTCTTTGGCATACCGGATAAATCGACCATCTCCTGAAAAGTTAGTTGATGGTGAAAATAGAATAGCTTAAGAATACTCAGTGATTTTATGACCGTTTTATTTCCGCTCACACGCTCCTCCGTTCCGAATTTCGGAACTATAATTCCGAAAACATTATTTTATCTGTTATCATAAAATTATCTGAATAAAAAAACAAGACTTTTATTCATTTTGCTACATAGGGAGTTGTTGGCAAAGAACGGAACACTTTATAATAATGGCAATACATCATGGCCATACCACCACGTAAATGAAAGGAGAGAAGTGTAATGACTGTTACTGTCCGCCCATATACGTTAAAAGACTTTGATGGATTGATTGACATACAACGCGAAGCCTTTCCTCCTCCGTTTCCCGAAGAGCTATGGTGGAGCCGCGAGCAGATTGCTTCACACATCGACAGCTTTCCTGAAGGTGCCATGGTGGCCGAGTGGAATGGAAAAATTGTTGGATCGGCCACGTCTCTTATCATTCATTATGATGGCAGCCCGCATACATGGGCGGAGGTAGCGGACGACGGCTATATCCGCGGAAGTCATAGCCCTGATGGCGATAGCTTATATGGTATCGATATATGTGTACGTCCTTCATTTCGTGGTAAAGGTATAGCAAAGGCTCTGTATGAAGCCCGTAAAAAACTTGTCATGCATCTAGGTCTGAAACGTTTTGTCGCCGGATGCCGTATTCCCGGCTTTCATCGGTATGCCCATGACATGGACGCTGACGAATATGTAAGGCGCGTGACAAACGAAGAAATCTATGATATGGTACTTTCGTTTATGATAAAGCAAGGACTTACACCGCTTCAAATTTTGGATCAATATGTAGAAGATGAGGAATCTCAAAACAAAGCCGTTCTGGTAGAGTGGGGGAATCCCATCGTTAAACTTTGACAGGATAGGAGTTGATAGAATTGACGATTTCAGCCATCTCGGTTGTACAATATGCTATCGGACCTTTGAATTCCAAGGAGGAGTTCTGGCGACAGGTAGCTCAACACATGAAGCAGGCAATCGATGACGGAAGTAAGCTGATTGTTTTTCCGGAATATCTCACCGGCACATTGCTTGCACTCTCTCCTGTCCTGAATCATCTTGAAGCCTGCCAATTCATCGATTCGTTTACGGATGAGTATATTTCAACCTTTCAAGCATTAAGCAAAGAGACAGGAATCACCATTCAAGCAGGCACCCATATCACGAAGCAGGGAGACGGCTTTGTAAATGCCGCATTCCTCTTTTTTCCTGACGGACGCTATGTACAGCAAAATAAGGTGCATCTTACCCCGGAAGAGCGTGCTCGCTGGAATCTAATTCCCGGGGACAGTTTTTCCGTGCAAGATACAGAAGTGGGGCGTGTCGGCATCCTCACTTGCTATGATATCGAATTCCCAGAAAGTGCTCGCGCTGTTGCCGACATGGGCGCAGATATCATTCTATGTCCTTCCTTCACGGACGCGGCACACGGGTATCATCGACTGCGATTCTGTTCGCAGGCACGCGCTGTCGAAAATCAAATATTCGTCGCATTAAGCGGACTGGTGGGCTATCTGCCGCATATTCCACAAATCGATTCTGGCTACTGTCAAGCGGGCATCTTCGCCCCTTGCGATTATCCGTTCCCGGCTGAGGGTACGCTAGCGCTCGGAGAAACAAACGAAAGCTTAGTTGTGACAGGTAAAATCGATATGGAGATGCTGAAGGAAAACCGCGAGCGCGGCCAAGTCTTCCCGTCTAAAGACCGTCGCCCGGAAGTATACGCTAAATACGCAGACGCGGCGACTGTCGCCAAAAGCTAATAAACTAGACATGGGGCTTCAGCCGAAACCTTGAAAAAGGAAAAGCCAAGAATGCTGTTACATCAACATTCTTGGCTTTTTATTATGTGTACATTTTACTCGTAAAGAGGTTTTTAGACAGCTCTATTTTGCTTTAGGAGACTGCCTGCCTGCGGATTCGGTAAAAGCTATAAGCAAATACGATGATGCCAAATCCAAGCAGAAGTAAGAGCGGCTGCACAACAGCATTCCACTGCACATCTCCCGCCGCAAGAGGCTTCATCGCCGCAAGAGCTATGCCCTGTGGCGTGCACAATGCGATGATCTTAGCCATGCCTACAAGCGGCAGAAACGGCCAAAAACATCCACCCGCAAATCCGGTTAACAAAGCAAGCAGCGGCGCACCGGTCTCCAATTGCCTGCTTGTTCTAAATAAGGCTGAAAAAAGCATCCCAAGACTTATTGCCGCAAACGTATAGGCCGCCAGCAGCACATACTGCAGCGGATGAAATACAAGGGAAGCACCGAATACAAAACGGGCGAGCACAGCGCATACGCCAATGAGGAATAAAGAAAGCAGCGCCAGCGCCGCAATATTGCCCGCATAGAATTTCCACAACATCCCGGGCGCTGAGATGATCCGTTTTAGCGTACCGTTATCTCGTTCTTCAAGAAGCCAGCGACTGTGCAGCATGACGAAAAGCAGGACAAATACCAGCAGCATTCCCATGCCGGTCAGCGCCGCATTCGATACATTCGTCACCCGGGTTACATTCTGCAGACCACCGCCTGTCATTTCTTTATATTCGATTGTCATTAACGGCTCCGGTTCCCACTGAGCGTCCGCATAGGCAAAGACACGCTCCCATAACGATCCGGCAGCAGGAGGAGTCAATCCATACAACTGATACAGCTGTTCTGCACGATTTGCAGCTCCGGTATTTGCAGATAGCCGCATTACTTCACTTCCAAGCATCTCACCTAGAATCCCATATGATAAGGAGCCGGGGTTCTTCAGCATCTCTACTGTCTCATCTGTATCTTCATCTATGATGGCTTCCTGTAACCCCTTCTTAATAACGAAGGCTGCCTCTACCTTATAGTTCTCTGTAAGACGGTATGCTTCATCGCGACTCACCTTATGCACACGAATCCCTTCTTTTGCAGCAAAGCGTTCTACAATCAGTTTAGAATAGTCGCTCTGATCCTCATCCGCCACCGCAACCGGAATAATCGGCTGCTTCTCAAAGCTTTGCGTCGCATGAAGAATGAAGACAAAGACGAAGGGAAACAACAGCAGTAAAAACAAAAATATCCGATCCTGCAGCATTAAACGCAGCCTAAGCATAATCACTTGTAATATCGCGTACATTTACTTCCTCCTCACAAGCGGAACGAGCGCTCCAGAGACTATTAGCAGCGCGCCGCCGATAACAAGCAGCATGCTTGCTTCCGGCCAGGCGGACAGCGAATCATCTCCGGAAAACAGCTTGAGCATCCCCTGCATCGCCCAGCGTGTAAACGTCCATTCGCTTGCTGTCTGCAGGCTGTCCGATAAAGTATGGAGCGGATAAATATTGCCGCCGATGATGGCAAGAAAAAACGTTCCCACATAGCCTAGAAGCTCCACGCCTCTTGAAAATAAACCAAGCACCGCCAGCAGGAACGCCCAGGCCGCTACGGCAAAAGCCGTAGTCGTAAAAACGAGCAAAAATGAAGTAGGCTGCCCTCCCATATAATTGCCGAACAATAGGCTCGCTCCAATTACAAGCACGGCTGTCTGCAGCCACAAAATCAGAAACATACCAAGGAATTTCCCGGCAAATACCTGCCACATGCCAAACGGAGCTGAGCGGAACCTCTCAAGCATCCCCAGCTCTTTTTCTTCAGCCAATGAGCGGCTGCCTCGAATCCCGAGAAAGCTAACAAATACGACGGCTAACGCCGCAGTAAAGTATTCCGGAAAGCGTACCTGCGGAATAGAAGTAAGGGTGATTTCTTCATAAATCTCATTGCGCCCAAGCGCCTGCAACATGAAGTCCATCACGCTTTCCTTCATGACCCGATCCAACTGCTGCGGCGTGGCACCGCCATCCCTGGCCGCATGCCAGACAGCTTTGACTCCGCTCTGTCCGGCAGACAGGTCATTCATCGCACTAATGAGCTGATTCTTCATCTGGTCTGCCTGCTCCTGCTGTGCACGGTTACCGATGAATGTGACCGGGTAATTGTCTCCGCTGTACAGACTCGCGGTGAACCCCTTCGGAATAATAATTGCACCTGCAATCTGATTATCCGCAAGCATCGTCATGGCCTGCGGCTTTTCAATTTTGTGTACGGTAATGAAGCCCTTCATATAATCTAATTCTTCGAGCTGTCGGGTAATCATTCTCGTATTGAATGTCTTGTCCTCATCCACATATGCGATGTGAAAGGCCTGGCTATAACGGCTCGTAAACAAGTGAGGAGATAATACCTGTGCAAATAGCCAGATAAAGAAAATCGGCAGCAACAAAAGCAGAGCAATTGCTGCTCGGTCACGCCGGTATAGTGTCAATTCTTTGGCAAGCAATGTTAGTAATCGCACCGTAGTAAAACCACCCTTAGCGTTTTTACCATCCATATCTTGATTCAGCCCTATATACAAGGACAGGAAGGAGTCATAAAGACCCCTTCCCTCCTTAATTCGTACACACTTACTGCATCATCCCTGCATTAGGTGGAATAATGCCCAACTGTTGGAACAGCGCCATGTTCTTCATCATGAACTGCATCCCGCCGTTTTGGATTTCTTGCTGGATCTGCATCATTTGCTGATCGGTTACTGTAGCCAGATTTACGCTGTTCTGCGCATTTAACTCCGGCAGTTTTATAGAAGCTACATTAAATTTCTCATCACTCTTTACATCGAAGGTGATTTTCTTTGGCATACTCGGATCATCTTGTGGCCCGACAAATTCAAACTTGTAATCCGCTTTGCGGGTTTTGTCTTTATCGTTATCCGTTGTGGTACCTTTCCATGTTAACGTGAGCGGCGGGAAGTTGGCATCTTGGTTATCTTTAATATTCACTTTCATGTCCTGTGTCTGTTTGCCGCTCTCTTTTGTTGTCGTAAATGCGGTATCAATTACCATATCGTTTCCGGCATTTTTATCTTTGAACGTGAATTTTACATTACCTTTGTTATTCTCGCCCTCTTCTTTGTTTACATAAGCGATGTTCACATTTCCATCGTCGCTGCCAGAACCGGTTATCACCACATCAAATACGACATGGTCCTTACCTTCTTTATCTTCGAAGCTTGCAAGTTTAACTACGCCTTTTTTTCCGGCTTTTTTGTCTTCTGTTTCAATCGTTCTGCTGAGAATGTTATCTTGTTTGTCAGCGAACACAATCATTTTCAGACCGTCTTTAAGGCCCTCTTCATCGATTGAGCGATCAGCATCTTTCTTGAAATCAGCAAATTTCTTTTTGAACTCTTCTTTTGACAGCTTCGGTAAATCCTCAGGCGCTCCGGTAGCTGACATCTCGACTAGCTTCTCATAACGCGGATAAAGGATATCCTGCAGCTTCTCATCTTTTGAAATCTTATCAACCATCTTCTTCAGCAGCTGCTTATACTCTGCTTCGGTAAATGTTACGGTAATTTGTTTGGCATCAAGCTTTACGCCCTGCTCTTCAAAAGACGCATTCTTATTTACACTCACTTGCTTATCTTGAATACTGTCTGCGTACAGCTTCGCATACTCAGCCATAACCGGCTCGAGCTCTGCGCGTGGTATTTTGAATAATTCAATGTATTCCTTTGTTGTAGGTATGCGCTCCGGAATGCCCGTTAGACCGTACTTTTGCTCCATAAGCGCTTTGTCTTTCCAGTTGAAGTAGCCGTATTTATTGTATATAACCGGAACACCGAATCCCACTTTCTCAGCATCATAGAAGAATTCAGCGCCAAGTAGATTGTTATTCTTTATATTAATATCTATTTTTCCATAGTTTTTATTGTTCTTATCATCAACTTTTGATTCCGAGACGATCTTTACGTCCTTTAACACTTCCAATATTTTTGCCATCTGTGGATCAGATGCCTGCATATCAAGTGTTACATTGCCAATTTCCATCTTTTGTTCCAGGCCGCCTTCTAAATAGGGCTTTGCATATTCATCATACGTTTTCTCATAGTCTTCCAAAACTTTGGAAAAGTTCTGCATTTCTTTCGCTTCAGTCTCAAGATAAATCGTTTTGTTGCTTTTGAATACATCAAAGAATGCATACGCTGAATACAACCCAACCGCCGCTACCAATACGACGGCTAAACCAATAATAATCGGTAATTTACTCTTTGCTACCATGTAATTGTTCCCCTCTCAAGTGATGTTGAACCTCTTGTGCTGTGCCTACGGCGAGAAGCTCTCCGCCTTGTAAAACCCCAATCCGATCACACGCCTCTATCTCTTCTAGATGGTGACTTGTGTAGAGAATGGTGCAGCCTCGTCGGCTCATCTCCTTTAGCGCCTGAATAATCTGCCGTCTAGAGCTTACATCCACACCGGCAGTCGGCTCGTCAAGAATAAGCAAGTCAGGTTGATGTAGCAGTGCCACACCCAAATTCAGCCTGCGCTTCATCCCGCCGGAATACGCATCGACACGCTCTCTGATTCTATCACGCAAGCCGATGATATCCATGACTTCATCCATGCGCAGCGCTAATTCCTTGCCCCTGACGCCATACATCTTTCCCCAGAAAGACAGATTATCAATACCGCGCAGTGAAGGGTACAGCGCCAGCTCCTGTGGAACATAGCCAATGCGTCGCTTTACTGCACTTCCGCCTTTCTGAACAGATATACCGTCAATGAGCACTTCGCCTGCGCTTGGTTTGCTAACAGAGGCAATGATTGAGAGCAGCGTCGATTTCCCTGCTCCATTCTCTCCAGCAATGCCAAACATCTCACCCTTCTCAATGTCTAGGTTGACGCTTTGTAATACGGCTTTAGACCCGTACTTTTTGCTGATCTCACGGATGGTAATAAACACGGTGGTTTCTATTTCTCTCCTCTCCTAGGCAAGATAACCAGATTATTTTAATAGCTAATAAGCGCCGCCATCAATAGACCACAAGCAATGCTTAGCCTAGAGGCAAAAAGACCCACAGATACATTGCCTTTCGGAATCTCGGATACAACGCGAAACGGCGTAATTAGCTCAAATAAATAAAATACCAACACCTGGAATACAGTTGCGATGACACCCCATATTACAAGGTCCCAAATACTTACGGCGTGATAGATGGCCGATGCCAGCACAATCGCAAGGCCGACAAGCTTACCGCCTAAGTCATGTGCGGCTGCTTCCGCAGCGCACTTCTTCTGCGGATCGTTCGTATCCGCACCCTCTTTAATTAAGGCATACTCTTTATATGGTGTCGTAAACAGAAACACCAGCATGCCAAATCCAAGCAGCGGAAGGGTAACCGCCAGATAAACTAAAAAATTCAAAATGTTATCCCACTGCATTGCCATGCACATTCCCCTCTCTTGTAATTCCTACCGGCAAATAATAGGAGAGATTACCTGTAATTCTCCCGCCAACTCTCGCTACGATTGCTGATGCCCGGTCACCGAAAAGAAACGAGCCCCACAGCAGATGCCCTTGGTATGGACCTTTGAGCGTCTCTATCATAATAGGAGAAAGCTCTGCCATCTCTTGATAAATCATAGGCTGATCCCAGTAGAAAGCTTCCTGATCCCTCTCTATTATTTGATTATGTGAATCATACAGGGTCACGCCGCCGCCCTCCCGCCCGAAAATCGGTTTTGCAACATACGGACTGTGTCCGGCGAATCGGTTCTCAAAATATGTAGGAAGCATATAGCTTTTGATGGTCGCACGCTCCTGCTCTGTAAAAAATGTATTCGATTCATAAAGGCTCCAGATAAGCCCCTGCAAAGCTTTCGTCTGGGCGATAAACGCGGTTGGAGGATTGATGACAGCAAGCTTCCCGCGAGCAATAATATTGAGCACATGAGCCCCGGTCGGATATCCATCTTCATCGGTCTCCTCTGCAAGCTTCTCTAGGGCATGCAGCCGGTACAGTACATCAATCGGGGCATGCTCTCCAGAAGACATCAACCGGCAGAGTCTATCGTCGTGCACTCTCAGATCTTTCAGCGCGGCAAACGACGCTGAAAGACCCGATTGCGCGAGCAAATATTTCGCCGTGCCTGCATCCTCTTCATGCCAATCCAACGCACTGAATACCACTTGATCTGTTGGGTATCCTTGTTCTCTGTATTTGCTTATAATCATGCGGAATGCTTCGGCAATATGACTTTCCATGCCATGATTCGGATTCTCCATGCCAAAAAATTGGCAGGCCCGCTCATTAACATAATAAGCCTCTACGATTCCTGTTGGTGTATCGCTGTTCAGCTCAAGCATCTTCCAGCCTGATGGCGTCTTTGCAAAATCAAAACGCCCGATAACTGTAGGCACCTCTTCCCACACAGCAATGCGGATTGCCCCCCAAGCCGCCTGGGGAATCCCAAGCTCAGCCAACAGCTCTGTACTTGCCCGGCGCACCACGGATACCGTACGTGCAAAAACATGGCCCAACCGCTCCGTCGCTTCCGTTAATTCCCGACGTTCCTCCACCGTAATCTGGTGTATATCAGCTACGGCGTATTCTTCTTCATACATGACATCCCAGGTAAAGACACCTTCGGCCCGAAGCGGACCATACAGTGCTTGCCGACGCTTATTGTAATCTGTAAGCTGCGCCATCTTAACTGCTGCTCCAACCCGAACTACCAATGCCGCCTTTAGATTTGGAACCACTGGAGATTCCGGTCTTCTTCTGGAACAGCTTCTGTCCGCTGCTTCCCCTTACATACGAGCCGCTATGCGCACTCCCGTCATCATCGCAGTAGCCGTCATTGTCATTGTCATAGCACTCATCGCTTGATGAGCAGCCCGCAGTCGCCGTAACAAGCGCTGTTGCCATAAATAGACTCATCACCTTTTTGGCTCGACTCTTCTTATGTACGGTCTCTCCCATCCTTCTGTCCTCCTTTCTTATGCGGTCGGCTGCGCATAATATACATAGACACCTCTGTCCTCGTCGATTTCAGTCGATGTCTTTTCCCATTCCCGGTTATATATGTACAGGAATTGACTCTGCAGGTACAGAATGGCATCATCATCATCCTTAAATGTATACGTACAGACAACAGGATAATGTATCGTATCCTCTTTAAACTCGCGCACCTCCATCATAATCCCCAGGCTTCGACGGCGCGGCGGTGCGGCGGGCTGCTCGACAACTCTCTCATCTTCTGCAATCTGTACATAGATCACATAACAGGAAGACTCTATCGCACAGGATGTCTTCTCATACACCGTACCGTCTTTTATGAAATAATCGCAGGCAAAGCGAAGTGAGATTTCATCTTTGTCAATCAAATCATAGTAGTACAGGACAGGAAAGCCGTTTGCTTCATCAAGCTTTCGATATTCAAGCCTCGCCATGATTTCCCTCCTTTTCCTTTCTTTATTTTCCTCTTTCTACGGATATTCGCAACAAAAAGTTACTGCATTTCCCTTTTTTAGTAATTAAGTCAGGAAAAAAGGGCATAGACTAAGCGCCTATTGCCCTACGAAATTTAGCCGATAATGATTTTTTCATCCGGATAATGAATGTCAGCCTTAGACTTGCCGGAAATAAATATGGAAAGAAACGGCATCATACCTATGCGACCGATATACATCAATACAGCAAGCGTAATCTTACTGACAGACGTCATCTCGCTCGGAATCCCGGTAGATAATCCGCATGTGCCGAATGCGGAACATATCTCAAAGATAATCGTCACTAGGCTAAACTTCTGTCCCTCCGCTATCATGACCACCATAATTCCGCCGACCACCAAGAAGACTGCCGTTGAGAAAAACACAAAGCTCTTCTTAATATCATCCGGCCGCAGCGACCGTCTGAATATGCGCACCTCTTCACGCCCCCGCGCAAAGGTAAAGATCGTAAGAATCATCACCGCCAGCGTCGTTGTCCGAATCCCACCGCCCACACTAGATGGGCTTGCTCCAATAAACATCAGAATGGAGGAGAACATCTGGCTTGCTTCACTTAGCTCGGCAGGATCAAGTGTCGTTAATCCGGCACTTCGTGTTGTTACCGAAAGAAAAAGTGAATAAAATAACTTCTCGTGCCACACCATGCCAGCTAAAAAGCGCGAATTCTCCATAACCCAAATGCCGATCGTACCGAGCACAAGCAAAACTGCAAAGGTGACAGTCGTAATCTTCGTATATAGTGAAAAACGAAAACGCTGATGCCCGCCGAAAAGATATTCTCTTACCTCAACAAGCACCGGAAAGCCGATTGCTCCAAGAATAATGAGCAGCATCGTCATTGCCTGCACAAAGTAATCATGTGAGTAATCAAGCAATGAATTGCCGAAAAGATCAAATCCGGCATTCGTGTATGTGGAGATCGCATGGAAAAACGCGTAATAAAGAGCCGTAGGAAGAGTATCGTAATACCCGGCAAAGTAAAAATACAAGGTAAAAACAACAGTGCCTACCGCTTCAAATAACAAAGCCATACCGAGTACAAGCTTCATCAACTGCACAAGCCCGGATAAGTTATAACGGTTCTGATCAATCATAATAAGCCTGCGCTGCGAAAGCCCAATGGGTGCACCCAATACAATCCAAATGAACGTACCCAAGGTCATAATGCCTATACCACCCAATTGAAAAGCAAAGATGAGCACAAATGAGCCAAATCGACTAAACGTATCAACAGTACTTACTGTGGTGAGACCTGTGACACTGACGGCGCTTGAGGCAGTAAACAAGGCATCAATAAACGAGAGGTTTACGCCTGGCTTCAAGCTAATCGGCAGCATTAAAAGTCCGGTAATAGCAATAATCGAGATAAAATAAGAGCTCACAATGATTTGAATGGGAGATAATCGATATAGTTTCTTTCGCAGCATATTTTCTACTCCTTATTCCGCATACATTAGGATGAATCTTACGTGTTTCGGACACGGTTGTCAAACCACTTTTCTTTCCCGTCATGAGCGCCTTATAGCCGACATACATATTTATAGAAATTCCGGTACAGTATTGTGCGCATAGGAGGCGAGAATGATCAAAGGAACCATTACTGCCAGCATCGTCTTTTTTCTCTTATTTCTTGTATATGCTTCTGTTCAGGCCCATGCTTATCAAGACACAGTACAAAAGCTCACACGGCTATCGCAGAAAAATGAAGAGCTTCAAAAAGAAAAAGAACTGCTTACAATTGAATACCAAAAAGCCCAGGAAGAACTTGAACATATTAAGAAATCAAAACCGCAAAGCCAAGCTGATCCAAAGAAAAAAATCGCTTATCTCACATTTGACGATGGTCCATCTACTAATACGGCCGCCGTACTTTCCATTCTGCAGCGCTACAAGGTAAAAGCTACGTTCTTTGTGATCGGCAACGAAACAGAAGCGGGCAAGCAGATGTACAAACGTATTGTGGCAGAGGGACATGCCATTGGCCTTCATTCCTATACACATGACTACCGGAAGATTTATGCTTCCCCTGCCGCTTTTCATAATGACTTTACCCGGATTCGCAATCTTGTTCACAGCACTACCGGTCTTACGCCTACCATCACCCGATTTCCTGGCGGCTCCAACAACCATGTCAGCCGTAAGTATGGGGGCCGCACGATCATGCAGACACTCATTCGCGAAATGAAACAAAAAGGATACCAATACTTCGATTGGAATGTAGACTCTACAGACGCTTCACGCATCTTACAGTCCCGTGAGATGATCGTTCGCTCCGTACTTCAAGGCAGTAAGAACAAACAAAAAGCCATCATACTTATGCATGACTCACAGGTTAAGACTACGACCGTCGAAGCGCTGCCCGCCATTATTGAAGGGCTTGTCAAACAGGGATTTTCATTTGATATTATAACGGCCCAATCATTCACCTATCAGTTCGCTTCTGCCTCTTAGCTACTTTCACATTGGGAGAGAGACACAAAATGTTATATACTAGTAAAAAATGAGAAAAGTGGTGAACTGTTCTATGACACGCGTCTCTCCCTATGTCCTCCTTGTTCTTGCAAATGTGCTTTGGGGTGGAAACTTTGTAATCGGACGGGCCGTTGCGGAAAGCCTACCGCCGTACACACTCTCATTCCTTCGCTGGTGTACGGCTTTTCTAGTATTCCTTCCATTCGCATGGCCAAAACTGCATAAAGAATGGCCGCTTCTCCGTGCTAGGATGCCCGTGGTCATTCTTATGGCACTTACAGGCGTCGTCGGATTCAATACGTTTCTTTATATCGCGCTACACTATACAACGTCCATTAATGCTTCGCTTGTTAATTCATCTACACCTATCGTTATTTGCATTCTTTCATTCTTGATCCTTGGCGAACGTCTGAACCGCAACCAAACCATCGGAATTATTCTATCCCTGGCCGGGGTTCTATTTATACTGTCTAAGGGTTCATTCGCGTCACTTCTTACCTTCTCCTTCAACATAGGAGACATACTTGTTATCGCAGCTTTAATCTGCTGGAGCATCTACTCTGTTCTCGTCAAAAAATACAACGGCATCCTGCCGGGCTACAGCACATTTTTATTATGCATCATTCTTGGGATTGGCATATTGTTTCCCTTCTTCGTCTATGAAAGGTTCGTCGCACAAGTACCCGCTATGTGGTCCTTCGGCTCCATAGCCACCATATTATATACCGGAGTATTTGCTTCCATCGTCGCCTTCATCTCCTGGAACTCCGCCGTAGCACAGATCGGCCCGGGCAAGGCTGGTGTATTTTTGAATCTCATTCCCGTATTCGCGGCCATATTCGCCATTGTATTTATCGGAGAGCATATCATGTGGTACCAGGCAGTCGGCGGGCTATTCGTCGTATTCGGCGTCTATATCTCTACCCGTATGGTGCATGCATCAATAGAGAAGGCCGTTCGACAGAAGCGAAACATAGGCTAATTAGGCCCTGACACTTTTTTAAAATTATAGTAATATATGTGTAGGTACTGAGCAGTGTATACAGCAAGATTGCTGCTTGATACGGTACGAAAACAATAGAAAGGAATGTTTCGTGCACGATCATGAGAAAACTACACACATACATAGTGTCTGGTTGTATCGTCTTTGCGGCTGTATTATCTTCCGGCACACAGGCGGAAGCAGCAAAAATAGCGGTACAAGCATATAAACAGCCCTATGCTTCTTCTATTAGTAAGAAGAATCTACCCATTCAACCGAAGCTAGTCTCGCCGATCTCAAAGAAAAAAATATATGATACGCTTCTCCCTCATTTTACAAAAGCGTACGTGGATACTTTTATTAAAGAGAATTTCACCGAGACTGAAAATGGCCTGATAAAAAAGTAAAACCGGTCGTTATTCGACCGGTTTTTTACGCTCTATATCAGAAAGTTTCCCTTCTTTTTTTAAACGGGCAATAATTTTAGGCAAGTATTCTTCAACGAACTTTTCGGCGTTTTCCTTTGTAACAGTAGCAGCGCGCTTACGATGATTCATATGTTGCTGTCTCCCCTTACGTTTGTATGAATTCTGCCAATGCCTATGCGACTTTTGCTGCTTTTTTTTGTAACACAATTATTTACCACACTAGATTTATAGTTAAACAACTTTTTTCCGATAAATAAAAGAGAAAAATTCTTAGAAAAGGAGTGAGGAGATTGCTCCGTAAATCACTGATCCTTCTTTTACTGTGCACCCTTGCCTTTCCATTCGCTTCCTATGCCCAGATGAAAGAAAAAAATGGAGAATTCTACTTCTATGATCCGAATTACGGATTTATTATCAAGCTCATTACACCGGATGAACGAAATGTAACAACTAATATTGTCGATCAAATCAGCTTTGAGTTGCTTTGGTATGACTATCAAAACACTTACCATCGGCGTGACCCGATTCAATATGCCAAGCGAGTCAATCCTTCTCACGTGCATGTCTATTATAAGGACCCAAAAGCGATGAGTTCTGTCGATAAAGGCATGGTGTTGCTTGATGATAATTCTTATATCTATACCATTCGGAATTACCAGACGGGAAAAGATAAAACCGGTCCGTTCCCGGTGAACATCGCTATCGAAAACCTCATCTCCCCTACAAAGGCGAAAACTAAAAATCCTGCGATCTACCATGGAGACGGGAGCAAACAACGGGTAAGCATTAACATTGATCTGATGTATTACCAAAACGATAAAGAGGGCGGGAAATTCTATACAAGCTTCAAGGCTGGAAAAAGCACGATGTTCGAAAAGCGGCTTGAACTCGACTTCCCAAAAGATACGTATATCAATGACCCAACCATAAGCACAGTTCTGCCGGAGCAGGATATTCTTATATCCGTTAATCCGCGCCCGGCCAACACGTCAGAGTATATGTTCGTCAGCCAAAGCTATACAATTACCGATAAATACGAACGCAGTATCACTCGCCCAAGTCAGGACGGAACGCTGCGCCTTATGTATGATTCCGGCATCTCAGTCGATGGGGCTCTGCACAACGTATCCATCCTTCAGCGTAAGGATGGCAAATGGATTCCGGTCGGCGGTAAAATTAACAGCAAAAGCCGCACAGTAGAGGCATCCATCGATCAATTCGGTGAATACGCTGCTGCCGTAATGTATAAGACATACAAGCTTGATATGGTCAACAACTGGTCGAAGCCGTATGTGCTGGCTCTTGCCTACAAAGGTGTCATTCAGCCTGATATGTATTTATATGATGGACGCCTACTGAAGGATTTAAATGCAAAAATCACCCGGTTTGACTTCATGATGATGCTGGCGCGGGCTAAGGGATTAAAGCCCGTCCAATATAACGGTCACTTTGTAGATGTGACGGAATCAACGTACGGTAAAGCGCTGCGCGGCTATGACGGCACAGGCTACTTGATGAGCGCCGTTAAAAACGGATTCGTTCAGGGGAAAACGTCTGGTGTACTTGGTAACGTCATGGCACCAGAAGCGCCGCTGACAAGGGAAGAAGCCGCCGTATTCGTCTCCCGCGCTATGGACTTGAAAGTTCCTACATATAGCGATATGACGAAATCTAAAGAAAAATTAAAGAAAGATTATCAGGATTATGCTTCCGTCTCTGGCTGGGCGGTTCCTCATGTCGAAGCGCTGACCAAGAAGAAGTTCATGCAGGGAAGTAACGGGCTGTTTAAACCGCACGACAAGCTGACAGTCGCTGAAGCCAGCGTGCTTGTCTATAATATGATGGATGAACTCGATCTATTCGGTAAATAAAAAAACAGAGGAGCGGCATAAGTAAGCCGTCCCTCTGTTTTTATTTATCCTGCTACTTTTTCGGTGCAATTGTCTCACGGAAGACTCCCCACATTGGCGCAGTGTTTGCACCCAGTCGCCAGATGGCAATGCCTGCAAGCTCCTCACGTTTGGCTACACCTACTTTTGCCAATACGGTCTGCGGTGTTTCATTTAGCGTCATAATGCCGAGCAGCAATTTCTCTTTCGGTACCTGTGCTTTCGCTTTTTGAGCCGCTTCCATTACTTTCGCAATCGGCTCGGGCTGACGTACACCAGAAGGGTTGTATTCATACGCCATGATTACGATGCGATCAGCCAATTGTCCAAGCGCTTTGTAGTCATATGCCTTATAAGAGCCATTTAACGGGTGCAGGCTGAGCGTCAACCGGACACCACTGCTTGACAATTCCTCATCAAGCAGCCGCACAAAGCGGGTAAACGAGCTTCTCACTTGCTCTAACTGCGCTCCGCTTTCACGAAGCCCCAGCTCTTCAAAATCAATATGAATTCCTTCAAATGAATGTTGTACAGCTTCCTGTGCAATCCGCTGTGCCGTTTGTTTTGCTAAGGCTTCATTTTGCAGCAGGGCCGTTAATGCGCCTGGTGTTCCTTTCACCGGTCGATCGGTTGCATACACCATCATCTCAGGTGAGATACTATACTCTTTCATGCCGCTCACCGCATCCTCGAAGCCCTGCGGGCGATTGTAACCAGTTACGGTATCGGCGGTCTTAAGCTCTCCCTGTTCTCCCAACGTATACCAGCCAAAAGCAACATCACTAATCAGGTCCGTATTTCCTTTTGCTTTGTTCGGGTACGCTACGCCGAACACTTCCGGCCAGCTATTTGTACCTCCCTTTACCGAACCCTGAGCATAGTAGGCAAGAACGCTCATCGCTTTTGGAGCAGAGATTATCCGTACAGTACGTATCTTCTGCTGCCAATCTACACGAGCATTCAATGCTTCTCCTGCGGCCCTAAGCGGTAAAAGCGTCCGATCCTTATAAACAATCGGGGCAAGCTCCATCGTAAACTCTTCACCATTCCGGGTAGCGGTCTTGCTTCCCACCTTCATTATTACTTTTGTTTCCTCATTTGTAAGTGTAACTGTGCGCGTTTTTTGATCCCATCCTACCTGAACATGCAGTGCATCGGCTACAGCACGGATCGGCACAAATGTGCGGTCATTTCTCATGATTGGAGGAACGTCCATTTTTACTGGTAACTCATCTACTGTAACCGATATACTTGAGCTTGCAGCCTGTACCGTAGAGATAGGAGCAAAGCCGCTACCTACTACGAATGCACAAGCTAATAAAGATACGATTCCTTTTTTCATCGCAACCTCCCGGCTAATCTTAGAGTGAGCTTTTTCTTTTTGATAGAAAAGACTCACTAAAATAGACTCACTAAAAAATGGAAGGTTGCGTTTCTATTTACTTTGCGCCTGCCAATACGTCAGCAAAAGCTTTTACATATTCCGGGAGATCCGGTGGGCGGCGGCTTGAGACGAGATGACCGTCAATTACAACCGGTTCATCCAGCCATTCGGCCCCAGCATTCTCCATATCATCACGAATGCCCGGTGTGCTGGTAACTTTTTTTCCCTGTAGTACTTTAGCTGAGATCAATACCCAACCCGCGTGACAAATCTGTCCAATCGGCTTCTTATTTTCTTCCATATGACGAACAAGGGCGAGCACATCCGGAAAACGACGCAGCTTATCCGGCGCCCAGCCACCCGGTACCAGCAGCGCATCATATTCTTTAGGATCGACCTCATCGAATGCATAATCAGACTCTGCTGGAACTCCATATTTACCCGTATATTTCTCCTTTGCTCTCTCGCCTGCCAGATGTACGATCGCCCCTTCCTCTTGCAGACGCAGAATCGGATACCACAATTCCAAGTCTTCGAATTCATGATGGACAAGACTAAGCACCTTTTTGCCTTGTAAACGCATAACAAGCACCTCCGATTTATTGTATACAAAAAAGACAGGCATCCCCGCAATCTTTCGTAAAAAAGACTGTAGAGCCTGTCTTTCTTTGCGGATAGTCTCTCCCAAATCCTAAAACATCGGGAACACATAATTTACGAGAAAATATAAGAAACCGAAGAAGATAATAATGTAGGCGGCATACTTGATGAACGTAGCACCGACCATGCTTCCGTTTTCTGTCTTGTGTACAGTACGCTTCTCTACATCAACTTTACGGTCGTCCATCTTCATCCCTTCTTTCTGTAGGTAACTATTTTGCTTACTTGTATCCATTTTTTACCCATGAATACGTATACCGAAACGCCAACTTATTCATACACCGCACCTCTCTTTACTTTCTCTATCCATATATTTTAAACTGAGTACGGAATTGATTTCCGACAACTACATCCCAAAAGGAGAACGACAATGCGACGTATCTGTGTGTTTGCAGGTTCAAATGTTGGTAGAAAACCGGAGTACGAATGCATGGCTGAAGCACTTGGACATGAACTGGCCCGGCAAGGTATCGAGCTAGTGTACGGGGGATCAAAAATCGGCTTGATGGGACGTATAGCAAATACCGTTTTACAATTTGGCGGAAAAGCAATCGGCGTCATGCCTACCGGTCTTTTTCGCGGCGAAATGGTACATACCGAACTCACAGAACTATATGAGGTAGCGGACATGCATGCGAGAAAAGCAAAGATGGGGGAGCTCTCTGACGCCTTTATCGCACTTCCCGGCGGTTACGGAACATTAGAAGAAGTATTCGAGGTTGTAAGCTGGGGACAGCTTGGCATCCATAATAAGCCGATCGGCCTTCTGAATGTGGAAGGATACTATGAACCCGTAATGCAGATGGTACGCAACGGTGTGGAAGCTGGCTTTATTCCAGATACACATGCCCAATTGCTTATTTGTGAAAGCGATCCAGCAGTACTTCTACAGCGTTTGCACGAATATCAGCCTCCAGTACAGACAAATAAATGGAGTGAACTATCAGAAGCCTGATATATAGAAGAAGCTAGCCTCAAATATGGTTAGCTTCTTTTTTGCGGATGCATTCCCACTCAATAGAACCGCATACAAGTGGTAATACAAGGAAAAAGGAGGTATAAGCCTTCTTCATCGTAGCGTGTTGGTAGTACGTCTAGATAATAGGGATATGATACAATAAGACACACTAACGGCAAATGAACAGGAGGTATATACATGAAAGTAACGATCGAGCCTGCGGCTATGGAATGGTTTCGTAAAGAAATGGATATACAAAAAGGCGATGCCATTCGCTTCTTCGTCCGTCTGGGCGGCTGTAGCACTGTACAGAGCGGATTCTCGCTTGGCATCGCCAAAGAACAGCCAAAGGAAGTCGGCGTCTCCACTGTGGAAGATGGCGTTACATTTTATATTGAAAAAGAGGATCTTTGGTATCTAGATAATACAGAACTGCTTGTTGTCTATGATACGGAACGGGATGAGATTTCCTTTCGATAATTATGGTGCTGGTGTCTCCGTTTTCACATCAAGGCGCTGAACCAGCCCTCGCTTGCCGTCAAGACGAACACGCTCCCCGTTAGCAAATCGTTTTAGAGCACCGCGCACGCACATCACAGCAGGGATACCAACTTCCCGTGCAGTGACAGCACCGTGTGACAGCGGCCCGCCGGATTCCGTAATTAACCCCTTGGCTTTATAGAACAGCGGCGTCCAGGCGGGATTCGTCGTGCGCGCCACAAGAATTGCCTGATCCGGCATTTTCGCAAAGTCTTCCGGGCCACGCACAATATACACCACTCCCTCACAGTCCCCCGGACTGCCCGGAATTCCGCGCAGCAGCGCTTCGTCTTCTCCCTCCGGACTCTCTTCCTCCATCTCCGCTTCTTGTGCCAGATCCCATACCGGCTCCTGCTCGCATGCGCGCTGGTAAGCTTCTTTGCGGATGGCGATTTTTTCACGTATATCAAGTGAAAGTTCCAATGAATGAATGGATTCCAGCTCATCTTTAACGAGGAAGAACAAATCATATGGATCGGCAAGCTGCCCAGCCTGCGAGAGCTTGGAGCCGAATATGCCAATAGCACGACGTGCCAATAAATTAACCCGTGTTGTCTGGAAATGCTCCAGATCATCAATATACGTATATGTCAGCGTGAGCCGTACCAGCTCATTTACGAAATAGCGCAGCGGCTTTGGTGAGAGAGCAAGCAGCTCCTGGGTCGCCTTCATGCTGACCATTTTGCCTACCTGTTCTTTTTTCCCGGTATTCTCCCGCTTCCTTGAAGTGGCTGCGAGATGAATGAGGTCAAGCACGACTTCCGGCGCTTCCGCCCAGGTTGGCTTATAATAATCAAAGCTAATCTCCCGATGTCCGTAATTCTCGATGAAGGATGCAAAAGCACGCTCAAATTCCGGGAAGTGTGAAAGCCGGGCAAACGCCTCTCTGCCGCCTTCCGCCAACAGCCCAATCAACCCTGGTGTCCGCTTTGCCTGCTTGGCCAGCTCATAGAGCTCCCGATTGATCTGCCCTGTTTTTGTACCGGATGCAGTAATAATCTGCTTCAGCATCGTCTGCGCTTCATACAGGTCTCCCCTTACTGCCGCAATGTACTCCAGCAGTGTTCGCGTCAAGAAACCCTGCGTCATCGAGATCGCTATATTCGGTAGAAAATACTCCTTAGCCACGCTGAAAAGTTCCTTGAAATGCTGCTGGAATTGTACAGCATCATACGCGGCAAGTGGTGCGGCACTCAGCCGGCCAATCCGAATCAGATACGCATCCAGATCCCGCATCCATGCATTCGGAAGCTCCATTACCCAGCGGAATTGTTCTTCGATAAACGTCAGCTCATCAACAAGCGAATCAACGGTACGCAGTTGGATCGGTTTGTTCATAGCCAAAAGCCGAACGGCATTCTGATTGCCATACACATAGCAATTACGCAGTGCGAACCATGGACGCGTAGGCAGGTGTACATTCATCAGGTTAAGAGAATGCTCCAGCGAGGCGTTAAACGCATCCTCCACATATGACCACGTAAGCGGCGTCAGCGGATCAGGAAAGCGCTCTGCTGATTCATCGCGGGTAAATCGCGGAGGAATCGTTGTCTGCGGACGTGCCTGCAGAATGTAGAGCTTGCCTTCGGCATAGGCCCATTCCACGTCCTGCGGTGTCTGGAATTCCCGTTCAATCTTCTTGGTCATCTCCGCAATTGCGAGAATCTGCTCATCGGATAAGCAAGGGATTGCCCGGTACTCGGCCGGCAGCGGACGCGTCTCGACACCGTGTTCAACCGGTACGACATAATACTCCTTCTCACTTACACGGCGCTCAACGATCTCTCGCTTAGCCATGTTGACCACCCACGAATCCGTTACCGCCTCCCCTCCAACCACCGATTCACCAATGCCATAATTACCTTCAATAAGCACACAATCAAGGTTGCCGCCAACAGGGTCAACGGAAAAAGCTACCCCTGCTGTTTCAGCGGCAATCATGCGCTGGATGACAACCGCCATCGAAGCACCTTCCTGTGTAAAACCCTGATAGCGTCGATAAAGCACTGCATGCTTCTGCCAAAGAGAAGCAAAACACTCACGCACTTTCTCAGCTATTTGATCTGTCGACACATTCAAAAATGTCTCATGCTGCCCGGCAAAGGCCGCCCCCGCCAAATCCTCGTATGTAGAAGATGAACGCACCGCATACCGGCTCCCTGAAGGCAATTTCGCAAGCTGCTTTTGCACCTCCTGCACAAAGGAATCCGGGAGGGGTATTGCCCGAACCCTTTCTGTCATCTCCTGACACTGGCAGGCTAGGTCCGCTTCATTCTCATAGGAGAATACTGGAGGTGCCGGGTAATGGTCCCGATAAAAAGAAGCACCAATCACTGCTCCTTCAGGTACATTGAAGCCATATGAAGTCAACTGTTTGAGATGATGCCCTTTGCCCCCGTCTTCCTCAATACTTAGTAGTTGGTCAAATCCGGTAATGTACGTCATTCTTTCCCACCCCTTCGATTTTGTTTTTATATACCAACTTTGCAAGCTGATAGGCCAACACGCTGAAAAACGCTCCGACGATCAAATCAATGAAGTAGTGATAGCGCAAATACAATGTAGACAGCACAATGAATAGGAACGGAAGCAAATATATATAGAATACGCGGCGGTGATACGCATAATAAAACATCAGCAGGAACAGACCTACGCCCACATGCAGGCTTGGGAATACATCATACTTTGCCGAACCAGCCTTCACCACGGCTGCATTCCATGCAGTAAAGACATATCCGCTCAACTCGCTCGTATACTGTGATGCAAAGTGAACAAACGGGCCTTCTCCCGGTAGCAGCGTATACCCCGTAATACCGATGCCATATAGTGTAAACAGCCCGGCGCAAAAAAGACTCAACTTATCCAGCGAAGCCCAGAAACCGTATCCGATAAACGTAGCAAATAAAGCAACAAGAAAGGAAAAGTACCCTATACTCATAACCTCTGTCAGCGGCTGACTATACCAGCTCTGCATCCATATGCTTGCGTCTCCGCCTATCAGCATACGGTCGATCTCCGCAAGTACACCGTCCGCCGGAGACATACCCCAGATTGGAATGATTTCCTTAATGCTTGAAAAAGCAAAATTCATCATCAGGATATTCCACACGAGGCGAATGCGGTTGATTATCGGGGATAAGGAACACTGACCGTAATAGATCAAAGCCCAATATACACCGAGGACAAGTATATAGAGTACGAACCATTTCCCTACATAGCCAACCCATGCAAGCCGAATCATGACCTGTAGAAAAAGCAGGCTCATGAAATATTCATGCAGTAAAATCTTTTGAAAATAAAAAGGGGCAAGGTGATTCATCCGTATCTTCATGTCTTAAACCTCTCACAAAATGAAAGAATCGTCCGGCGTTGTGTACTTGACCGATTGCGCGCCCGTACACCCGCCCGACGCCAAGCGTCCCATGCTCCGATCCCGGCAGCCGTTATCGCCGCATATACTCCCATCAACAGACCAGCAGTAGGGAGTGAAAAGAGCAGCAACGACAAAAGGATATAGCATACAAGCTGCAGCAAAAAAAGAGGTGTACCAACAAGTATTCGCCAAAGAGCGATAACATTCGTATCATCGGCCATTTTTTTCGCTGCCACATATCCGCCCACAAGGGGAAGTCCGTTCAATATACAAAAAAGAAGCACGAGCAAAGTAAGCAGGCAATACGACAAAGCAAAGGACCATGTCCCATACTGTCCAAAAAGCGGCACACCCTGATAGCGAGCAGGGACTTCGGATTGATGTATCTGAAGAAACTCCTCACTCTGCGCGGTAGACATCTTGCGCGCTGCCCACATCCGGCAGAGGGCGAGGTGCGACAACCGCGTGACGCCGTGATACCGCAGCAAGGATGCAAAAGCTTCCCCTATTCGCTGCTCCTCTACGTCAGCAAAATTCTCACTGATATCGGCAAGACTTTCGCGAATCGTCTCCGTCAGCTTCGTTATATTCCGTGCCGACGCTTTTGTCAGTCGAATGGGGGTACCTATATGTATTTCCGCCGCACTACGGAAGCGCCACCCTTCCTCATAATGCAAACCAAGCGGAACAATCGACAGCGCTTCCCCTTCTTCCGCCTCCTCTAGCAGTGTATGACACATAAAAGCGGCGCCTTTTTTAATCGGAAGCAGCTTAGGTCCCAGTTCGCTGGTTCCTTCAGGAAAAATCAGCACCGGAACACCATGCCGCATCGCAGCTACTGCCTCCTGCATACGGTCGCGGTTCCACGCCTTCTGCTCCGGTTCCTCCGCCTTGCGGTAGACTTCGATTTGCCCGCCAAAAAACAGGCGCAAAAACCAGGAACCCGTCAAATTCCGGCCAACAATCGCGCGGCAGGCAGGAAGCGCTGTAAGCAGTACATATCCGTCAATCGCTCCGTTTCGATGGTTGCTTACAAATAACGTCATCCCCTGCTTCGGAAGATGATCGGTACCATACACACGGATCTTACGAAAATAAATACGTGCAAGCCATGTTCGAATTGCATGTAACCATAGTACAGCCAGTCCATATCCCTCCCTTCCCAACAGCCGTTTACATTTTACTGTACGTAATTCTCCCTCATAATGATTCCAATATATCACAAAATAATGAAAAATAATCCTATTCAGCTATCGCCTTTCCTTTACACACACAAAACAAAAAAGCGCAGAAAGAAGATGATCTCCCTTCTGCGCTGCGCTCTTTTGTATTCTTATGCGGATAGCTTGTGACCCGAAATTTTGTTAACCATAATGGCAATCGCACCATCACCTGTTACGTTGCAAGCTGTACCAAAGCTATCTTGAGCCAGATACAACGCGATCATCAGCGCAGTAAGCGTCGGATCGAAATGAAGCATCGACTCAAGCAATCCTAGCGCTGCCATAACGGCTCCACCCGGTACGCCCGGTGCAGCTACCATCGTGATACCAAGCATCAGAATAAACGGGAACAGCGCTCCAAATGATGTACCCATTCCATTGAGCATCATGACTGCCATTGCACAGCTGACCAGTGTAATCGTGCTGCCGGATAGATGAATCGTCGCACACAATGGAACCACGAATTCAGCCGATCCTTCTTTTACGCCATTTTTCTTCGTCTGACGCAGCGTTACAGGAATGGTAGCTGCTGAAGATTGCGTACCAATCGCTGTGAAATAGGCCGGCATCATATTTTTTAGCAGTCTAAACGGGTTGCCCCCTGCAACTGCTCCACTTAATCCATATTGAATCAGAAGGATCACGATATGGAGTACAATAATCATCACAAATACTTTAGCAAATACGGACATGATGGTAGCAACTTGTCCCGCATATGTCATATTGGCAAAAATACCAAGGATATGCACAGGAAGCAGTGGGATGATGATATTCGTAATAAGCTTTTCCACGATTTGCTGAAAATCATCCATCACTTTCTTCAGTGTATCCCCTTTGATTGCGGCGATTCCAAGACCGATTGTAAAGGCCAGCAGCAAAGCCGTCATAACCCCCATCACAGGAGGCATATCTACTTTGAACAATGGCGAAACCAGTGCCTCTTCCGGGTTTTTCGCGCTCATATTCATACTGCCGACTTCTAGAATGTTCGGCAGAATCGCTGAGCTTGTGAAATACGCAAGAAGACCCGCAATAATCGTAGAAGCATAGGCGATAACAGTAGTAATTGCCAACAGCTTCCCTGCGCCTTTCCCAAGTTCACCGATGCCCGGTGCTACAAAGCCAATAATAATCAATGGAATAACAAAGCCGAGAAAGTTACCAAAAATCCCATTAAATGTTGACGTAATCTCGATAACCCACTTCGGACTGAAAGCCCCGATAACGATCCCTAAAGCAATCGCCAAAATCAACCGAGGCAGCAAGCCTAACTTTTTCATTTCTTTCTCCCTTCTATCTTGTTTGCGAATTATATTTATGTGTTTATATAGGACAGACATAAGTATATATTACAAGGACAAAATTGAATAGTCTTTTTGATATATACATAATTTTATTTATATTTAAACTAAAGGACAAGGTAGATTAGAAAATAAGCTAAAAAAGAAAAACTAAAAATTGACGTTTTCCTTTATTTCCTTTATTATTAAAGTAATAGAATAATCTCCAAAGGGGAGTAGCTGTACAGCAAAGTCGTCATTCCGAGACCCATGTCTCCGGCTTTGTTGGCAACGTATAATGTTGTTAGCAAGACCTTTGCCGCTTTCGGTAAGGGTCTTTTTGATTTGTTTGGACCTTTATCCGATTGGGTAAAGGTCCTTTTCTTTGGTGAGAATACAAACTATAAAGGAGCTGATGATGCATGGAGTTTTTTACGGCTGAATTTTTTTCTGCGCTGCTCGCCATCCTTGTCATTGACCTCGTACTGGCGGGAGACAATGCGATCGTTATCGGTATGGCTGCACGCCGCCTGCCAAAGGAACAGCAAAAGAAAGTCATTATCTGGGGGACTGTGGGAGCGATTTTGATTCGAATTTTTGCCACCCTGGTCGTTGTCTGGCTGCTAAATATCCCTGGTCTGCTTCTTGTAGGTGGTCTGCTGCTTATCTGGATCTCATATAAGCTTCTCGCCGATGAAAAAGGACACGATAACATCAAAGCTGAAGACAGTCTCTGGGGGGCCATCCGCACAATTATCATTGCGGATGCCGCTATGGGGCTTGATAATGTACTCGCAGTAGCCGGTGCGGCACATGGCAATTTCCTGTTAGTCATCATTGGCCTTTTGATCAGCGTACCTATTGTCGTCTGGGGAAGCACGCTGATTATCGGTTGGATCGAACGCTTCCCAGTTCTGATTTATGTAGGCGCTGGCGTGTTGGCGTGGACCGCTGCGAAGATGATTGTAGACGAACCGTTTATCGCAGGTTATTTCGCCGACAACCCTGTGCTGAAGTGGGGCTTCATCATCGTGCTGATCGCAGGCGTGTTATTTGCTGGCAAACGATCCAAGCAGCCAAAAACAGCCAATAACTCTTGATGATATTCAATCGTTTTCATTGCTTTTTTCCTCTGCGTTTCCTATGATACAAACACATAGGCGGAACAGGTCCGTTCGCAACGCAAGGAAAGGAGAATTCGGATGGCAAAAAAAGAACAGGAACTCAAGCTTCTTCTAACAAAGGAAATGTATAACAAGCTGCTTTTGCATACCGACAAGACAAAGCCCGTGCTGCGCCAGACCAACTATTACTTCGATATGCCTGATTTCTATATGGGCAAAAACGGAGTCATGCTGCGGGTGCGGGAGGAAAATGAGGCATGGATTCTATGTGCCAAAATAAAACTAACAAGCAATTCTGCGGCTGTTTCTTCTATTGAACTGGAGCAGGAAATTACACCGGAGATGTTCGAAGCCGGACGAAAGAATCCGGAGGTACTTGTACGCTTGCTTCCCCATGAAGGACAGGAGGCGATCCGGCAGCTTCTCCTCCCTTCCGATCTAATTGTACGAGGCACGCTTCAAAACGAGCGGCGGAAGCTTCATTTGATTGACGGATACACATGTGAGCTAGACCGTACGCTCCTTCCCGGAGATCGGGAAGAATATGAGCTTGAGATTGAAGGAATGGAGGACAACGAGGCATGCCAATATGTACTGAAGGAACTTTCTTCTTTAGGCTATGCTTTCTCCATTAATCAGAAAAGTAAATATCAGCGGCTTCAGGAAGCGATGGACAACCTCTCTTCCTAATCATCCACGTACAGAACCCGGTGCACAAGCGCCGGGTTCTTTCCTGTTTTACCTCTGATAAGATCAGACGGCTTTATAGGAACAAGGACAGGCAAAATTTCTACAACATCAGTCATAAATGAAAAAAAGAATGGGCAAACTTTCGATACATTTTTTTATCTTATGACCTATATTTAGACAAATATGTTCACTCCATTATACAAATATTATATATTTAACGGCATTAACTATTGCTCCCTAAATTTTCATCTTGGTTATGTGAGGTGACGACTTTGGAAGAAAAAGAATTTGCGGCCTATTATGATCGGATTCATCGTGCACTCCATATCTTTCATAGACGCATAGCAAAAGACATCGCAGCAGAAGTAGAGACGTGTTTAACCACACCACAATTTATTTTTATGTCGTTGCTAGCGGAACGGGGCCATACAGTAGGCGAGCTGGCCGAATTCGGCGGCGTCAAGCCAAGCGCTGTAACGGCTATGGTTGATCGGATGGTTCGATACGATATGGTAATACGTGAGCGCGATCCGAATGATCGTCGCGTTGTCATCCTGCACTTATCCAAGAAAGGGGAAGCATCTTTTTATCATGCAAAACAAAGAAGAATGGACATTGCAAGCCGGTACTTTTCACATCTCACCTCAAGCGAACGTACCGCCTTTCTTCAGGTCTATGAGAAGCTGGCCGCTATCACCGATACAGAGACGTATCTAGAATGACATCACAACAAAGGAGGCTTCCGCAGCATGAATTCCATCACCAAGTTCTCTCTTAGGAACCCGTCCGCCATATTCATTCTAGCGCTGCTTGTCGCATTTGGCGGCGCCTACTCCGCTTCCGGTCTCAAGCAGGAAATTATGCCTGACGTTACCATTCCCGTCGTTGCCGTTATCACGCCATTTCCCGGCGCTTCCACATCCGATATTACAGAGCAGATTACCGAACCGACGGAAAAAGCCGTCAAAAGCGTAAATAAAGTTAAAAACGTTACATCCACTTCGACAGAAAACATATCCGCCGTCATTGCTGAGTTCCCTTTCTCCGTCGACATGGAGGAAGCAAAACGACAGGTCGAAGAAGCCGTGCGCGAAGTAAAGCGCCCTGAAGGCGCTATCGACCCACAGATCAAGCGGATTAGCTTCGGCTCTTTTCCCATTATGAAGGTATCCATCTCAAACAAGAATCTAACGGACGATCAGATTGAGAAGACGGTCAAGGACACAGTTATGCCTTCCCTTACTAACGTGTCAGGTGTCGGACAGATCAACATCTCAACCCAAAAAGATCGCGCCATCTATATTCGGCTGCTGCCGGACAAGCTTAAAGAACATAATCTGACGCTACAGCAAGTACAGCAGCAGATTCAAGCAAACAATATTGCCATGCCGATTACATCGCTCACGATCGGCGATAAGGTAGAACCCATACGTGTATCCGGCAAGCTGTACACCTTAGAGGACTTAAAAAACATAAAAATCGCCATCGCTCCTAATCAACAGGCCGCCATGCAGGAGGCCTTTCAGCAAATAGGTGAAAACATGGGGCAAATCGGCCAATCAGTCGGACAGCTTGGGCAGGGCATGGCAGGCATGAATCAAGCGTTCAACGCGCAGATGAAGCTGCTCAATGCAATCGGACAGACACAATCCAAAATATTTGAAGGGAAGCTTGCTCTCCAACAAACACAGTTGGCATTAGCAAACCCACTCGCCTCTGCAGAAGAAAAGAAGAAGGCGGGAGCCGCCGCACGACAACTGACGACACAGATACAAACAGGCGAGGCTGCATTACAGCAGATGCAGAGTCAGCTTAAACAAATACAAGCACAGATGGATAAAATGCAGGCGCAAAGCCCTGCTCCAAAAGCAAACGAGGGAGGTGTGAAACAGCAGACGGAACAAAAAATTAAACTCATTCCGCTTAGCGAGCTTGCGGAAATCAAACAGGGAACAGGTAAAGTGAGCGCAATCAGCCGCACCAACGGCACGTCCGGTGTCGCACTTGATATCTTGAAGAATCAGGATTCCAATACAGTTGATGTCACAAATGATGTGAAAGCGAAGCTTACCGAATTAAAAGCCAAGCTTCCGAAAGGGTCTGACATTACTGTTACATATGAACAAGCAACACAGGTCAAGGAATCGATTGATGGGATGCTGCGGGAAGGAATGCTCGGCGCACTTTTTGCCTCTCTGGTCATTCTGTTGTTTCTGCGCAATTTTCGCTCCACGCTGATCGCCATCGTATCGATTCCATTGTCCATTCTTATCGCCATGCTGTTCTTACGTCAATTTAACATTACGTTGAATGTGATGACACTTGGCGGCCTAGCCATTGCGGTCGGCCGTGTTGTCGATGACTCGATTGTTGTCATTGAAAACATCTATCGCAATATGCAGGAGCATGCGGAACGAACAGGTGAACTGATTCGAATGGCGACCAAGGAAGTCAGCTCAGCCATCACCTCTTCTACCTTAACGACTGTTGCGGTGTTCCTTCCGTTAGGATTTGTAGAAGGGATTATCGGGAAGATTTTTCTCCCATTCGCTTTAACCGTCGTATTCTCTCTGCTCGCATCGCTCCTTGTAGCGGTAACGGTTGTCCCGGCACTGGCTAGATTCTTGCTGCTTAGGCAGAAAAATATTGGACAGAAAGAGCAGGAGGCCGGGCGTGGAATTCTCGCTTATCAAAAAGTATTGGATTGGTCTTTAGATCACAAGTTCATGATCTTGCTTATCTCCACCGCCATGCTGGCAGCAAGTCTTAGTATCGCAAGCTCGATCGGTACCGGCTTCCTCCCTGCTTCTAAAGAAAAATTCATTAATATAGCTGTCGAATATCCAATCGGCATGAGCATTGCCGTCACGGATAAGAAAGCACGGGAAATCGAGCAGCTTCTCGCCAAAGACCCGTCCGTTATGTTCTATCAGACATCCGTTGGTACGGCACGAGGCTCACTGAATGAAGGCGGTAATGTCGGCGGCTCTAGTGAGGGCAAGATCTTTATTCGACTGAAAGAAGAAGCAGACGTAGATACAACGCTTGCGGCTATGAAACAAAAAGTACAGCCGCTTGCCTCACATAACGCAAAGATTACCGTGACACAATTTAATCCGAATGGTGGAGGACAAGATAACACGCTACAGGTCGTTGTGAACGGTAATAATATGGAAGATATCCGCAAGGGAACGGAAATGATTTCGAAGAACATCCAGACTGTGCGAGGCCTTGCTGCTATTACGAATAACTTAAGCGCCACCAAGCCGGAAATCGAGATTACCGTCGATCAGGCAAAGGCCGCAAAGAATGGTCTATCCGGTGCTCAGATTATGGGTTCTGTCCGTGAAATGCTGGCAGACCAGAAAGTCGGCGCTCTTACAGTCGACAATGAAACGCTTGATATTCAGCTTGGCACAAAACTGGATCAAATCAACAGCTATAAAGAAATCGCCGCTATGAAAATTACGGCTCCAACCGGCAAAAATATTACGCTTGCTGACGTGGCGGATGTAAGACAAGTAGCAGGACCGGTAAGCATACTGCATCGCAACGGAGATGATTATGCGACCGTAGACGCTTCAATTACAGATAAAGATGTAGGATTGGTATCGCGAGCGGTACAGACAAAAATTGATACGCTTACGCTGCCACCTGGTGTAACCGCAAGCATTGGAGGCTCTATTGAACAGATGAGCGAAGGCTTTAAACAACTGGGTGTAGCAATTGGTGTTGCGATTATCGCAGTCTACCTTGTGATGGTCATTGCCTTCGGTGAATTGCTCGCCCCACTTGCCATCCTCTTCTCGCTGCCGCTCGCTATCATCGGCGGTATCGTTGGTTTGTATATAGCGGACATCGCATTGGACATCCCGGCAATGATCGGTGCACTTATGCTGATTGGTATTGTCGTTACCAATGCGATCGTACTGGTGGATCGTGTGCAGCAACAGCGCAATAAAGGCCGTACCATCCGTGAAGCATTGATAGACGCCGGAACAATACGGATGCGCCCCATTCTTATGACGGCTATTGCTACAATCTGCGCCCTGCTTCCGTTGGCGCTTGGATTCTCCGGCAGCTCACTAATCTCCCAATCACTTGCAGTTGTTGTGATCGGTGGACTTACTACTTCGACGCTGCTAACGCTTGTTGTTGTACCCGTAGCATACGAATTGCTGCACTGGAAGACACATCATAAAGAGCAGCGGACAAAAGCAGAAATAACGCTTGAATAATTTTTATACATGCCATAAAAAAGAGCAGACGCGTATGCAGCCGTCTGCTCTTTTCTTTTATTTCCCAGGAAAGTCAGCTTATTTGCCGCTTAATGCTTTTACAAGCTCTCTTCCCATCGCTTCAGAAGACATCGGGTCACGGCTGAGCACAATTTGTTCATCCGCCCATACAGCAAAAGACTCCTCTTCTAAATTGGGGATGTAGTTAGCAATACCGCTTAATTCCTGCTCTAGACTAAAGGGAAGATACTCCTTCACTTCTTCCGGTTCATGCACGTCTGGATATCCCGTTACATCCTTACCTGATAAAATGCTTTTACCATCCGGTCGATGCGTCCAGATGAGTGCGGCCGGTCCGTGGCATTCGGCACCAACAATGCCGTTGTTATCATACACGGCATTAACAATCCGGCGAACCTCTTCATTATTAGCCAGATCAAACATCGCTCCATGCCCGCCTACAATAACGACAGCTGCATAACTTCGCGGGTCTACTTCTGCAAGCTTAAGCGTGTGATCCACCCTTCCTGATTCATATAGCTTCTTATACTTCCCGTCTGGGTCCCATTCCGCAGACAGGCTCACCTTGTCTACGGTAGGCTTACCGCCTTTTGGAGAAGCGATATCTGCCTTATGACCCGCTTCTTCTACTGCAAGCATTGGCGCAAATAATTCTTCAGCCCACCAGCCGGTCTCATAATCCGAATTTTTATATCCACTTGAAAGAATGAACAACACATTCGCCATTGTTTCCCTCCTCATCAACAAGCACTCTATTTATCTTTCCACTCTTTTGTAGCGAAAAAACAAAAGGCTAGATGATCATCCTAGCTTATATAATACAGAAGGGATACGCTGGCATACTTTTTTATATTTTACCGAACTGTTATATACGCTTGTTTAGGGTGATTCACTTGATCCGGGTATTTAAGACGCAGGCGATTCTCACGTAGAAGCTTAGCTAAATAGTTGTTGCGCAAACCATCAGGTGTTCGCTCCAGCATATCAGCGAGCTCCTTCAGCCGCAGCGGACGATAAGCGCATAACTGGACAATTATATCCTCCATCACATACGGACTAAGCCGTTTCCGCTTGCGAGCCAGTTCAGCAACTCCCCATAGATCCTCTTCATTTATAACTTGGTTCTGCAACTCTTCCTCTATCGCAGCTTCCTCATTCATCTCAAAGAAAGACGTGCTTCCGTTATTACCGGACTCCAATTCATTATTAGAGGAGTTGTCCTTATTATTAAAGGAGTAAAAGCTTTTATTATCGGACTTTAACTCTTTATTAGAGGAGTAAATCTCCTTATTCAAGGAGTTTAATTCCTTGTTAATGGAGTTATAGTCACTATTAGAGGAGTGTTTATTTTTATTTACGGAGTTGTCGTTTTTATTGTAGGAGTTGTCCTTTGTTCGGATTTCGGGCAGGTTTTCCTGCTCTTCGTCTGGAATCATTCGTAAAATAAATGTCGTACGTGCAGGGCTCTCCTGCTGCAAAAATTGTGGAATTGTCCACTCTCGATCAAGCCATATTTGTCGAATCGCGGAAAGCCCTGATCCTGCCCGCTCCCCAAGTCCAAGCAGCAGAAACATTCTGCATAGATTAGGATTCCGTAAATCACTGACACCGCCATCAAGCGCCTGGGCCGCCGGTATACGCAGCAGACCCGGGTTCGAAAAGGTAACGTCCGACTTTTCACGCTCTACGACAATTCCGCGTTCTCCTTGATAATCGGCATGCACAATCGCGTTTACAAACGCTTCCCGTAAGGCAGTATGTACACCCGTCTCATCATGGCGCATGGTTCCTTGTAGCTGAAAGGGTACCGATAAGCCTGTAGTGAGACGCGGCATCACCATAAAATAGAAGTCATGCAGATTGCCAGACCATGTGCCATCCTGCGATGTGAGGCGATCTGACCACCGCTCGTCTCCAAAGGTGTGCGCATCGTCTCTATATTCGAGAAAATAATAGGGCAGCACTTCAGTAATGACCCTCTCCTCGCTAAACATGAGAAGACCCGCCAGCGTTAGCCCTTCCTTGCCACTGTCACGAAGCTTCCCCCAGGCACCGATCTTATATAGAAATTCCTTTGTTTCCAAACCGTTCCACGGATGATTCGGCTTTACTGCCATGAAGCGATTCCGATAGCTTTTTACCGAGTCAAAATGCAGCTCATTGACCCCATAATGCTCCAGAATCCGGCCGTCTCCTACGCCGAACGACATATCTTCGGAAAAGTGAATGTCCTCTTTTCTATGCACTGCCAATCTCCCTTTTCACATAGGCTGCACGTAAATAATATCCCATTCGTGTGCATACCACCGTATATTCTTTGTTCTATTCTATCATTGATGGCAAGCTGAGCTACCTATTCAACCATATAAATTGTGATTTCTCTGTTATCCTATCTAGCCATGCATCTCTTATATTATTTATATATAAATAATATACACCTTTTGCGCAAACGCTGTTTTCCTCCGTCTGTTATAGCGCCAGTAGCCCACCAAAACGATAACAGTATATCCTGCTCCCTTTTCTTACGCTCACAGACGCTCTTCTTCCATTAAAATAATTGGAAATTACACAGCCTATGCATACATGTTTTTATGCATAAATAAGCATCGGGATACAGCTTCCTATCCCTTCTCTCTCCTTATTCTTCTAGACAGTCAACAGGTAAAATAAATTCTGTTACAATGGAAGAAGCAAACAAAGTGTGATACAGAAGGAACAATGAGCGTACCCCTGAAGAATTCGGGTCGACGGGTACGGTATGAACGGTGTTTGGCTCGCAGTAATAGGAGGAATAAGGATGGCACAAAAAACAAATGCCGCACGCCAGCTAGATCAAAAGAAAATATCGTACGAGCTGCGCGAATATGTGGTGGACGAATCAGACTTATCAGCAGGCACGGTGGCAGGCAAAATCGACTTTCCACTTGAGCAGCTCTATAAAACCCTCGTCGCACGCGGCGATAAGACAGGTGTACTGCTGGCTTGTATCCCGGGTGATAAGGAACTCGATCTAAAGGCTCTCGCTTCTGTAAGCGGCAATAAAAAAGTGGAGACGGTTCCATTGAAGGACGTGCAGCCCCTAACCGGATATATCCGCGGCGGTGTCTCGCCACTCGGTCTAAAAAAACGCTTTTCTATTTTTCTTGATGAAGAGGCCTTGCGCTATGACACCATCTCGATTAGTGCAGGCATTCGCGGCTGTCAGATCTTATTGAACCCACACGATTTGAAAGCGGTCATTCAGGCATCTTGCGGCAGCATCTCCAAAATAAAATAAAATAAAATAAAATGCAGCCAACACAAACAGCGGAACAGATAAAAGATCATATTCCGCTGATTTTTTATCTTATTGTTCAATGTCCAATACAGTAAGACGCTTTGTATCCAGATCCACTATGCGGATCAAATGGTTATTTGTATCTGCAATATATAAGCGATTTTTTATCACCAACACATCATTCGGTTCATTCAGCGGCAATAGATCGCACGCCTCCTCCTCTATGGTGCATACACCCTTAGCAGACCCCCATACAAGCGTCTCCATGCACTTCTCGTTCAGATGAGCGATGCGAATGGCGTGATTGTATGTATCGGCTACATACACCTTGCCTTCATGATAGGTTACACCAAGCGGATGCTGAAGCTCGGCGATAGAAAAAGAACCGTCCTGCATCCCGAAGGCGAATAATCCACTCCCAATCAGCGTATGTACATATCCATCAGTGAGGCTAGCTTTGCGCAGCGCGGATGCTTCACTATCTGCAAAATACAACTGCTTTTTGTCTGTCGCTATGCCGCTTGGCTGTGCAAGATGCGCTTTGTGGGCTGTATCATCCCATATATTTTCTCTGCCGCTTCCGGCAAACACGTCGATGATCCCGGTTGAGACATCCAACCGCCACAACTGATGTGAACCGGCCATCGCGATGTAGAGGTGCTTCCCATCAAGCACGACATCCCATGGTGAATTAAGGCGGGTGGCAAGAGCGAATCCTCCCGTCTCCCCATACCACCCCTGCTCTCCGGTTCCCGCAATGGTATATACACGCTCTTCTCTTAGATCTACTTCACGAATCAGATGATTATCCGTATCGCATATATATAGCTTTTCCGCATGGTAAGCCATCCCCTGCGGCCGATAGAATGATGCCTCTGCAAATCCCCCATCCTCTTTTCCTGCTATACCGGAACCGATCACACGAGTCACACGCGCCTGATACTCCCCGGTAAGCTCAAGCTCTACGATTCGGTGATGATTCGAATCACTTACGAATAACCGGTCATGGTCTGAATCATAGGCAAGCTTACCAGGAAAGGATAACAACGACTCCGCATACGAAGGCCGCATCATCCCGATTCGCTTCTCAGCTAGCATTCCTTTGCGTCTGCCTTCATCGAGCGCCTGCTTGATGCACTCATCAAGCGCTTCTCGCTTTCCTTCTCCTGACATCATGTTACTAATACGACCATCAGGCCCAATTACAACAAAGGATGGCCAGGCCTTAATCGTATACAACTGCCATATCCGCTGTTCTTGATCAATAACAACCGGATGATCGACTCCATAGCGCTGTATCGCACTCTTGATATTATTTATATTCTTCTCATTGTCGAACTTAGCAGAATGTACGCCGATGACAAGCACCGGCTCCGCCTGGTACTTCTCTTCTAACCAGGCAAGATCAGGCAGGACATGAAGACAATTAATACAGCAGTATGTCCAGAAATCCAGCACCACTACATGTCCTCTCAACATGGAAAGCGACAGCGGATAATCCGTATTCAGCCATGATGTATCTTCAGGAAACTCGGGCGCTCTCATGTTGCATTCCTCCTCTTATTTCAGAGAATCTGTTTGTTTATCTTCTAGCCACGCTACGTTCTTCAGCAAGTCTCGCATATCTGTAATACATACGTTAGGGAACACCTGCTTTTTCTTCATCTCGTTATGATTTCCTTTGTACGCGGCGAAAGCAACCCTACCATCCTGTGCGGCCTTCCCATCGATCCAGGAATCCCCCACCATCATCCAACGCTCTACCGGGACATCCGGGTAATGTGTCAGAATATAATCAATGCCTGAAGGAGATGGCTTCAGTGCTGTCATCTGCTCCCGTCCGACAATATGATCGAAGTAATGATCAATCCCCGTCTCCCGAAGTGCTTCCTGTGCCGCCACGCAGGCATTGTTCGTCAATACAACAAGATGGCAATCTCCACATAATCTCTCCAGCACTTCAGTAACATACGGCTCTAGATGGGCTCCATGCATGCCGCGCTTCTCAAATTCCGCCACCGTCTCCCATATGCGTCTCTCTGTCTCCTGCTCCATCTTTCCGGACTGACGTCCCATCTCAATCAACTGGGAAGCGGTGTGATTTTGCCAATCCAAATCAGATTCACACAATCCATCTTTGGCCAATAATTCATATATGGCTTCTTTCATCCCCATAAAGTCGATATTGGATTGCAGCAATGTATTATCCATATCAAAGATCATCCCGTATTTATATCTTTCTTCCTTCATTTTTCCACCTCATTTTTTGTAGTAATAAAATCAGAAAATAATATCCTTTATTTGTAACTAAATTTTCAGATAAATATGTTGCAAAAATCTTAGATTTTTCTTAGAATTAATTTTGCAATAAAATATTATAAGGGGGTTCCCATTTATGGAACAACGAGAACAATGGGGAACAAGGGCAGGCTTTATCCTCGCAGCTGTCGGTTCAGCAGTCGGACTGGGTAATATCTGGCGCTTTCCCTATGTCGCCTATGAAAATGGTGGCGGTGCCTTCCTTATTCCCTACTTCTTTGCACTACTTACAGCCGGAATCCCAATCCTTATCCTTGAATTCGGTCTCGGAAAACGTGGTGGCGGGTCCGCTCCACTAACATTCTACCGCTTATCGAAAAAATGGGAATGGCTCGGCTGGTGGCAAGTAATGATTTGCCTTGTAATCAGTCTCTACTATGGTGCCATTATCGCCTGGGCGATGAGCTATATCAAGTTTAGTGCTACACAGGCATGGGGTGACGATACACAAGCATTTCTATTCGGCGATTACCTCAAGCTTACCGAAAATGTATGGGATATAGGCGGCATGCAGCTTCAAGTACTGCTTCCGCTCACACTTGTCTGGGCGATCGTCTTTATTACATTATATGCCGGCATCAAAAAGGGAATTGAAACAGCCGGTAAATTCATGCTGCCGCTGCTGCTTGTTCTGTTTGCCATTATCGCCATCCGCAGTATAACACTGCCAGGCGCATCGGTCGGCTTAAATCACTTCTTTACACCGGATTGGTCTAAAGTATGGGATTATAAGACATGGCTTGCTGCCTACGGACAAATCTTCTTCAGCTTAAGCGTCGCTTTTGCCATCATGATCACATATTCAAGCTATCTTCCGAAGAAATCCGATGTCAACAATAACGCATTTATTACCGCTTTTAGCAACAGCGGATTTGAGTTATTCGCAGGTATTACCGTTTTCAGCGCGATTGGATTTATGGCGGTACAGAGCAACGTTCCCGTAAGCGAAGTGGCCGCGGGTGGTGTAGGACTGGCCTTTATTGTCTTTCCTAAAATCATCAGTACTCTGCCGGCAATGAACGGGATCTTCGGTATATTGTTCTTCGGTTCGCTGATGCTGGCCGGACTGACATCCCTTATCTCTATTGTAGAGGTTATCGTGGCTGCTTTCATGAACAAATTCTCATTGCAGCGCAGAAATGCGGCTGTGATTGTCTGCATAATCGGCTATTTAGGAAGCCTAATCTTTGCAACGGGGTCAGGCCTGCATTTCCTTGATATCTTCGATCACTTCATCAATAACTACGGTGTTGCGCTTGCCGGCCTGGCCGAAGTCATTCTATTGGGCTGGTTCTATAAAAAGCTTACCGCATTGCGTGAAGAAAACAACCGGGTATCAGACTTTGCTATTGGCGGTTGGTGGGAGATTATGATTCGCTTCGTAACGCCAGCTGTGCTTTTGTTTATTGCTTACAAAAACATCGTGGATGAATTTGCGAAGCCATACGGTGATTATCCATGGGGGGTCATTGCTCCGCTCGGCCTTGGTGTGAGCGTAGGAGCGCTTCTGCTTGGATTACTCTTCACTGTCATGAAATGGCACCGCGTTCCATCGCCACACTATGAGGAAGACAATCAAAAATAAAGAAGGTGAAGCAATATGACAGGAACTGCTATTGCTATGTTCGCATTCGGCGCCATTCTTCTCTGGGGTGGTCTTGCCGTATGCCTAAGCATTGCCATTAGAAAAAAATCGAAATTCCACTAAGCAAGAGAAAAGAGCGCAGATCATGGCGCTCTTTTTTTATACAAATTTGAACACTTTATGACAGCACCATCTTCTGTGATAAGTATCACATGATTTTATTCCCGGCCGCTGTATAGTTGCACCATACGGTTCATCCGGTACGAAGGGATGAAACAAACTAATGGGGGAGGCAGATGTATGTTCTGCTATCAATGTGAACAAACGCCAAGCGGAGGATGTAAAGTTATTGGGGTATGTGGGAAGAACGAAGACATTGCCAGCTTGCAGGATACGATCATTTTTGGCCTAAAAGGTATTGCAGCGTATGCGACACACGCGCGTCAGCTCGGTTATTCCGATCCATTCGTGGATGCGACAACGCAGGAGGCACTGTATCTGACACTCACCAATTCCAACTTCAATATGCAGGAGCATATCGATATGGCTATGAAGGTAGGTCAGTCAACCGTTCGCATTATGGATCTACTGGATCGTGCGCATACAGAGCGTCTCGGCATTCCAGAGCCGATTCGCGTATCACAGAATAAAATTGAGGGCAAATGCATTGTCGTGACCGGCCACAACCTGTTTGCGCTCGAGCAGCTGCTGATGCAGACTGAAGGCAAAGGTATTAATATCTATACCCACTCTGAGATGCTGCCGGCGCACGGGTATCCGCAGTTAAAAAAATACCCTCATCTCAAAGGCAATATTGGCAAAGCGTGGTTTGATCAACGTCGGTTATTTGAAGAGTTCCCTGGGGCGATTCTTGCCACAACCAACTGTGTCATGCCAATCAAAGGCACGTATGCAGACCGTTTCTTCTCTTATGAGGTAGCCGGCTTAGAGGGCGTAACCAAGATCATTGGTGAAGACTTCTCGCCGCTCATTAAGAGAGCATTAGAGCTTCCTGAGGCTAATATTGAATCAGAGCAGACCTTGCTGACAGGCTTTCATCATGAGAGCGTCTTAGGTATTGCACCTGAGATTATTGACGCGGTCAAAGCCGGTAAGATCAAACGCTTTTTCGTTATCGCAGGCTGTGACGCACCGGGCAAGGGCGGCGAATATTATCGCGAACTCGCTACCTCACTGCCTCCTGAAGCAGTCATTTTGACAACATCTTGCGGTAAGTTCCGCTTCAATGATGTAGAGTATGGCACAGTACCGGGTACGAACATTCCGCGCTATATCGACCTTGGACAGTGCAATAACTCCGGTTCTACGGTAAAGATTGCGATGGCGCTTGCCGACGCATTCGGCTGTGAAGTGAACGAACTTCCTGTCAGCATCGTGTTATCTTGGTTCGAGCAAAAAGCGGTCGCCATTCTGCTTGGCCTATTCAGCCTCGGCATTCAGGATATTCGCATCGGTCCAAAGCCGCCAGAGTTTATCACACCAGGCGTTCTGAATGTGCTGCAAGAGGCATTTGGACTGAAGTTAATCGGCAGCGCGCAAGAAGACATGGAGACGATGCTCGCCCTGTCCGCCAACTAATTCTCTTTTTGTTAAAAACGAAGTGCCAAACGCTTTCCTCACCCCTGAGTATCCAGCGTTTGATCCACTTCGTTTTTTTTATGCATAAAAAAAGACGAGGAATCATCTCCCCGTCTCTTCTAGGTCCGTTAACCGCATGATGTATCTTCTCCCACTTTAATTACCAGTAGGCTTGTATCCTCAATGGCTTCCAACTCATGATCTTCCCTTGGATTCATATGCAGCACAATATCCTTGGTTAACTCCACGCTCTCGTCGCCGACGCCAAATCGCACCCGTCCGGATACGACATGGATAATGGCATCACTGGGCGTATGGTGCCGCCCTACTCTCTGCCCCGCTCTGAGCTGCAGGTTAATTACCGCTCCTCTAGAAAACTTCAATACATCAACTTTTCCAACGGCACGACTTTCTAACAAGTTTTTTAACACTGCTGTTTTCATGCATATCCCTCCAGCTGTTAACGCTGTTTATTATCTTGCTATCTACAGCATACAGCCCCGGATCTATACAGTCAGTGATAACGATCACGTATCCGAAAGAGAATTACTCTTTCTCAAAGACAAGACTTGTGTTCATCCGGTCATGCCCAAGCTTTGTCTCCGGAAAAATCCGGCGGGCAGTCTCAATATATTCTTCAGGAGTATGCAACGAAGGACTGTAATGTGTCAGCCATAACTCCTTGACATCACCAGCTTTGGCGAGTGCCGCCGCCTCTTCAAATAGCATATGGCGGTGCTCCTCCGCTTTCGGCAGACTTTCTATATCTCCGTACATCCCCTCTCCGATAAACAGATCGGCTCCCTGAATGAAATCAATCAATCCTTCTATCGGTCGCGTATCTGTGCAGTAGGCTACTTTTAAGCCCTTACGCGGCTCACCAAGCACCATATCTGGGGTAAAGGTACTTCCATCATGCACAATGGTCTCACCCTTCTGTAAACGACTCCAGTACGGCACAGGAATACCCAGCTCAGAAGCGCGTGCCGGATTAAACTTCCTGCCCCGCTCAATTTCCACTGTATAGCTCACACATGGAACCGTATGATACACAGGAAGCGTACGCACGACAAATTCTCCGACATCGTGTACTGTATCTTCCTGCTCAGACAGCTCAACCAGTTCCAGCTCATAGGGAAGATACGGGGCAATCACGGTCATTCCCCGTACCACTTCGACAAGCCCGGGCGGACCCATAAGCAAAAGCGGCTCCTCCCGTCCGGCATTAGCAATGGCGAACAATAAACCAGGCAGCCCCGCTACGTGATCGGCATGGTAGTGGGTAAAGCAGATCGCATCAATGGACTTAAAGCCCCACCCCAACATTTTCATCGTTACCTGCGTTCCTTCTCCGCAGTCAATCAATATCATCTTGCCGTTATATGACGCAAGCATGGCAGTAAGCCAGCGTTTTGGAAGCGGCATGGTTCCCCCGCATCCCAACAAAGCAATATCAAGCATGGTTTATTTTCCTCCAAAAAATAAAAAAACTTCACTACTTCCGCGAGATAAACGGATTGTCCTTTATGTAGAATCGCCACGGATATAATGCCGCTTCTTCTGCATAATCAATATTGACACGCGTCGTTTCCACGATATCGACCTCTTCTGCCGCATCTGACGGCTCCGTAATAAACAGCGCATCGCCGCACAGATCGAAGCCATTATGAGCACGGGTAATGCCCAATGCCTGACACAGCTTTCCCGGCCCGTTCGTAAGGCTGATTTTCTCTCTGGACGTAAGCGATTGACTCCTTCCAAAACGCGCCTGCGCCATAAGGGGTATCCCCTGTACAGGCTCAAGCGCACGGATCAGTACAGCTTCGGGCCTCTCTGCTTCATTCGTTACGGTGTTCACACAATTATACATTCCATAGATTAGATACACATAGGCATAGCCGGGTGGGCCGTACATGACTTCATTACGTGGTGTACGCCGCCCATTGTACGTATGGGCTCCCTTATCTTCTGGCCCAATATATGCTTCCACCTCGACAATTCGTCCTTCACGCGCTATCCCGTCTACGATATGAACAAGATGCTTGCCCAGCAATTCACGAGCTACAATTAGCGTATCACGATTATAGAAGTCTCTTGGCAGCTTATGCAATGTTGCGCTCACCCCATTATCCGAGCCGGCTCGCCTGATCCAGCTTGCCGCCCGTATCCTGTTCGATATGAACCAATGCTTGTTCAACCTGACGTCGCTTCTCGCTGCTTTCCCGCTGAATATGCAGCGTCTGCTCAATAACGGTCAACAATTCCTCCTGTGTATCTCTAAATGCCTCTACTTCCGCTGCGGCATTTCCTTGTTCTCTATCCGTTTGTCTGACTGCGTTCTTCAGCGCCTTGGTGTTCTCCCTAAGCACAGCGCCGGATTCTCTTGTCATCTGACGCTGTAGTGATAAAGCTCCTTGCTGGCGAAGCAGCGACAATAGAATGACCATCTGGCTTTTCCAAAGCGGGATGGTTGTAAGGATGGAGGAACGAATCTTCTCCATTAGCATCTCGTGATTCTCCTGAATCATGCGAATTTGTGGAGCCGTTTGAAAAGCAATGGATTGACTGATAAGCAGATCCTGTACCTTCTTCTCCAAACGGTCAGCAAACCGCTCCAAATCCATCAACTCCTGCATCTGCATTGACTCACCTGATTGCTCAGCCTTCTCACGCATAGCAGGCAGCATAACTTCTCGTACTTCCTTTAGCTTCTCTCTGGCAGCTACCAGATACAGACTGAGCTCGTGGAAGTATTCCCGGTTTCTTGCATACAATACATCAAGCATTGTCGTATCACGCAGCATCTGATGACGAAGGCGTTCTAGCGTATCAGCCATCCGCTCCATCTCATGATTCGTTTTTTGACAGCGAGCAAGCATTTTCTGTTTGGCTTTTGTAGAAGAGATACTGAATAAACGGGCCAGAATCCCTCGCGGCGGTGTAAGAATATCATCCGGTCGAATCTCCCGGACTTTATCGAGCAAGGAATGTAGAATGCTTCCAATCTGCTCTTCAGCCTGATGAGCCCTCATCTGATTCAGCATGCTATCAGCTAAGCGGGCCATCTTATCTTGGATATCTGCACCGTACTGTACAAGCGAGTGCGGCTGAGCAGGGGAGATACGACGAGCGAGTTCTCTTACGCGCTGCTGCTGCTCAGCGGAAAGCGAAAGCGCCGCATCTTGACTATGTTCCTCTGAATAATTCATCAATCTCTCCCCTTCCTACCGCGTATTTCTTTACCGCTTGATCTCTTCGTGCTGCTCCTCTTTCATCCGCTCCTCCGCTGTGGGCATTGTGATAGTATGCTGCGATCTTGTCCCGAGCGATTTCTTCATCGTCTCAATCTCCACATCTAAATTAAGTACATCATCAGATAGTACCTGCATCAATTCCTCTTCCAACGCGACGATAATATCATCAAGCATGGCCTCTGTTTTTTTGAGCGCCATCGTCATTTCCGTATTGCGAACCGGCTGCGAGATCAGAAATGTATACTTTTCCATAATAGTAATAGTGGAGTCTAAATAACTGGAGAAGAAATTGCGGGCAGAACGGAAGCGGTACGGCTGTTCTTCAACAATCGTGAGAATGCGCCGCGATACTTTATACAGATGCGATGTCTTTTGCCAGATGGTAATCGAACGAATTCGAAACTGTAATCGACGAATATTTTTTAGTTTTTTACGGGCTTCTCGTATATTCTGTCGAATATACGCCCGGTCCTGCTTGTCCAATTCAACATCGAAGGTATAGGACGGCATATCAGACCCGGAGGCATAATGACGTCCCGTAATCCACATAGACAAAACAAACACAGCCACGCTTGCAAAAAAAGCAGGCGCGAATTCCTTATCGAACAGCAAGAAAAATAAAAACAGGCTTCCAAACGAGATCATACCGGAGACGAACATGCGCCACACGGTTGTTATTAATTTTCTCATCGAGCTTCACCCCGTTATTTCCTTTGGCATACTTTTATCTTACCATTATCTATACGATGAATTCATCTCCCATGTTTCACTAATTATTTACCCGTATTCTTGGGTGGTGCACTATAAATAAAAAAATAAAGCAAGGCCGGATGATCGACGCTTGCTTTATAACTATGGCAGGCAGCTTACATGAGTAATTCATAATATTTTCTTATATCAGCTTCTAACTCATCCATTACTATAAAACGGGCCTTGCGCACAATTTCCTTCCCCTCTGCAAATAAAAGCACGACTGGGGCAGTAAATACCGAGAACCTTCCCGCCAGCTCAGGAATATCATCAATACGTGCGGCAGCACTTGTAATGCGAGGAAATTCCTTGAGCATCGCTTCGACTTTTGGAAGCACTGCATGACATACGCTGCAAGATTCCTGTGAGATGTATAAACAGCTCATCATAGTTGTAGATAGAAAAGTATCGATTTCTTCAAGCGTTGTCAATTGCTGCATATCTACTCCATCCTTCTACGCTTGTGTCGTTTGCTGGCTCACTATCCGCTTCATGGCATTAATATAGCCCGTATGTATTCCTTCATGATAAATGGCCATGTTCATCAACTCACCCGCAGTCTCCATCACAAGACCTGATCCCAAAGTAAATGGTTTTGGGAGAGCTGCATCTATTTGATTTGCTTCACATGCTTTGAAGCGATTCTCCTGGTCTTTGAGACGATCAATAATTTCTGCAAGGGACGGAGGCGTATCTGTCCAATCCCCTGGCTTTGTACCATTAGCAAAAAAAGTATCGTAATGATCCGGTACTTGATTGGAACCTGTAGGTGCCATAAATAAGAATTTTTCTGCTATAAGCAAAATATGACCAGCATGCCAGTGAATTGTATTATTGAAACCTTCAGGCTTCCTGCTAGCTTCCTCTGGCGTCAATTTTTCCAATGTGCTTACCAAACGATTGCGTGCGATCAAAAACTGCTTCATAACAAGTTCATTCTTCATGTTTCCCTCTCCTTTCATGGTGTATTCAATTATTATTTTAGCACCCTTTCCAATTTGGTGGACGCTTTTCTAAAAATGCGCAGATCCCTTCCGCAGCATCAGCCGCTGTAGCATTAAGACTCATCACTTCTGCAGCGTAAGAATAAGCAAGAGATTGCGGCATATCTAACTGTTTGTAGAATGCTTGTTTGCCAATGCCCACAGTGAACGGGCTCGCCTGTGCGATCTTCATTGCCATCATCTTAACCTCTTCTTCTAACTGCTCTTCCGGTACAGCTTTATTAATTAGTCCGGCCATCACCGCTTCTTCAGCTGACAGTGCATCTCCTGTAAGCAGCATCTCCATCGCTTTTTTTCTTCCTACAGCGCGGGAAAGCGCTACCATTGGTGTGGAGCAGAATAAACCGATCTTAACTCCAGGTGTTGCGAAGCGAGTTGTCTCTGTCGCCACTGCCAGATCACATGTAGCAACCAATTGACAGCCGGCTGCGGTAGCGATGCCGTGGACTTGAGCAATGACGGGTTGTGGAATCGATTGTATAGTTTCCATTACTTTAGAGCATACATCAAATAGATGGCGGTAAAAACCAGCCTCCTGCTGAACCATCTCACCTAGATCATGTCCTGCACAAAAAGCCGGACCGCTTCCTTTCAAAATAACAACGGAAATTTCTTTTGTTTTCCCAATACTTTCAAAGCAATGAAGCAGTTCTTGTAAATGTTCAAGCGAGAGAGCATTACGCTTATTGGGACGATTCATTGTTACGTGGGCTATAGAAGAACTAATTTCACATGTAATATGTTGATATTGTGCTGTCAGTATGTCTGTCATCATTTTCTCCTCCTTATTAAGCTCAAACAATTTGATTAAATAATTAAAATTTTTAACATTTTCATCATACCAGTTCTTTTTTTAAAATGATAGGTTATAATTGGAAGCGCATAAAAAGTGTTTGCATGAACTACGAAAAAATGTAAAGATAGTAAAGCAATTATTAATCCATCAAGGGAATGAGTACAACATGGCCAGAGAATCTTATACCAAAGTTTATATGACAGAGGAAGAACGGAAAAAGCTGGAGCAATTCGCGGAGGCATTGGGCTGGACGTTTTCGGAATTCGAAATGCTTTTGACAAAGGAAGTTGAGCGCAAAAATAACGGAAAACCATTACGTCTTTGTTCCACCTCACTCAGTTAAACAAAAAAAGCAATCTTCGTCTTAGGCAAGACAGATTGCTTTTTTTGTTCTCTAAAAATGATAACGATATGTGAAAAGGACCCCAAATATTTGGAGTCCTTTATTACGCACACTATAAAATGGGCCTAGGCTGACTCGAACAGCCGACCTCACGCTTATCAGGCGTGCGCTCTAACCAACTGAGCTATAGGCCCATGGCGGAGAAGGAGGGATTCGAACCCTCGCACGGTTTAACCCGTCTACTCCCTTAGCAGGGGAGCCCCTTACAGCCTCTTGGGTACTTCTCCATTGTTTATATAAATGGGGCGATCGATGGGAATCGAACCCACGAGTGTCGGAGCCACAATCCGATGCG